>NZ_JAXRUU010000231.1:0-1268 GCF_034497445.1 Halorubrum sp. AD140 | reverse complement strand
AGAAAGAACCTCGATATCGAGCGGGGAGCGAGCGAGGTCGACCGCAGCCGCTTCGCTGAACCGAACCGCCGACCGACCGTCGCGTGCCCGTTCGGGCCCGACGACACAGAATTTTTATCGACGACTCGACCGCTGAGCGTCCCGCTCGTCGATCGGTCGCTCATGGCGCTTCTCAGTCTGCCGAGAACCGCGCTACCGACCCGCACATTCCCCCCGCGCGACAGGAGGGTAACATCCGCGTAACCACCGGACGGCGGTGTCCGCGAGCGGTTAAGTGACTCCCGGCCCTCCGATCTACCGACGAGGTTCTCACGTTCATCATGCCACAGCAGAAGGCCGACTACGCAGACGACGCGGAGATCGACGCGGAACTAGACGGGCTTCCCGACGACGCGACCGTCGCGGAGACGGTCGCCAACTTGGAGGAGCGCGGCTTCGACGTGGTCGTCGTCGACGACGCCGACGAGGCGCTAGAAACCGTGACATCCCAGGTCCCCGCCGGCGTCTCCGTGATGAACGGGCACTCGACGACGCTCGAAGAGATCGGGTTCGACGAGTTCCTGAGCGGGAGCGACCACGAGTGGGAGAGCCTCCCGGACCGGATCTGGAGCATCGACGACGACGCCGAGCGACAGGCCGCGCGACGCGAGTCGCAGACGGCGGACTACTTCCTCGGCGGCATCAACGCGGTCGCGCAGACCGGCGAACTCGTCGCCGCAGACCTCTCCGGGAGTCGGATCGGCGCGTACCCGTTCGCCGCGGGCAACGTCGTCATCGTCACCGGGATCAACAAGATCGTCCCGACGCTCTCGGACGCGTTCGACCGGCTGGAGTCGGTCGCGTACCCGCTGGAGAACGAGCGCGCGCAGGAGGCGTACGGCGTCGAGTCCGCCATCGCGAAGCAGCTGATCTACCGGCGCGAGACCGAGGAGGGCCGCACGACGGTCGTCCTCGTCCGCGAGCGGCTCGGCTACTGAGCGGTTCGCGCCACGCGAAGACGCGTCACACGCTTTCTTCCCCTTTCGTCGACCGCGAGCGACGCCGCTCGCGGAATTGCTCGCGACAGGTAACGGGCCGGGAGGGATTCGAACCCCACTCGCACGGTCGCCTCGCTTCGCTCGGCGCTGCGTGCTCCCTGGTTCGAACCCTCGCTCAGCACAGCACCGCCGCTCGCGGAATTGCTCGCGGCGGTGACAGCGGGCCGGGAGGGATTCGAACCCCACTCGCACGGTCGCCTCGCTTCGCTCGGCGCTGCGTGCTCCCTGGTT
>NZ_JAXRUU010000230.1:0-1270 GCF_034497445.1 Halorubrum sp. AD140 | reverse complement strand
AACGGAGACGAGATCACGCTCGTCCGAGTGAAGAACCGGTTCAACCACGATGTCTCGATCGTCGACCTCGAAGTGGGGGAGGGAGAAGACGTCCTCGACGAGATCAGTTACGATCCGGACGATCGGGACGATCAGGACAATCCGGAGATCGAGACCGGAGAGGATATAGCGATCAAGGCCCCCGTCACGGGAATTACACCCGGTGAGGACGCGCATATTGAGATATCGATCACCGTGGAGGGAAGCGGCGTCACAGCACAGCTGTTCGGCGATACGGAGACCCGACGGTTCACGATCAAGCGGGACGATGTCGAAGCGATCACCGGCGATTCCAGCGGGGTGTACTTCAACGGTGCCGGAAACGCCGAGATCCTCGGAGGAGACGAGACAGAAACGGTAGACGTCTATTTGAAAAGTTCCGGAAATAGCGGTGACGACGAAGTCACGACCCGTGAAGACGAAGAAATCGACACGGGACAAAAGATCAGTGGCCAGTTAGACGGGGACAGTAGCGATACGATCGTGGGTGTCAAACTCGATGACACTGTGTACGTACACCCACAGTGGAACCCGGAGGATTGCGATCTCGATCAGCCTAACCCCGGGGGACTGGGAGACGAGGGTGACGACCGGCCGAGCTGTGAGTCGGACTGATCGGTAGCTCGTTTCGATATTACTCTCAACGGTGCCGGACGTGCGACTGTCCCGTAGAGACGGACAGATCGATCTCACCCGTGATCAAATTGACGGCCGTAGACAGAACACAGAGTCACCCGAAAATAGGTTCGAAGGGACCACCTGAAGGTTCTCAGCGCAGCCACGGGGTGGGTTCAGAGTCAACCAGAACTGCTACAGAGTCGTCCAGAAGCGCTTCAGTCTCATCCAGCGAATTTTCTGCCGACTCATAACGATATGGGATACACCCCATGGGTGAAGTAGAGCGACCCTGGGTGACACGGGATGTCTCGTGTCCCCGAGGCTGGTCGTGTGCGGTAACAGAGGTAGACCAACCATGCAACGACGTAAATTCATCATCGGCGCAGGGGCAATGGCATCAGGTAGCGCGGCAGCGGTGGGTACTGGAGCATTCTCATCCACCCAAACAGAACGTAGCTTTAATGTGAGCACCAGCGGCGACGCGACCGCTCAGTTAGCACTTGAGGGATTAGACGATGAATATGTAACAGATGATGGAGTAGATGGTGAGCTTGAGATCAGCTTCAACAATCTAAATTCCAATTCAGTTACTGGCATTGATGAATTATTTGAA
>NZ_JAXRUU010000229.1:0-1272 GCF_034497445.1 Halorubrum sp. AD140 | reverse complement strand
GTGAGCCCGTGAGCCGACTCGTCGAGACCGGTCGGTCCGCGCTCCGGAGCGCCCTCGAACGCGTCGGCCGCGGGTGGGGGAAGGTACAGGAGCGCCGACCGCTCTCGTACGACCTCCTCGAGAGCGACGACGCCTACCTCGTCGTCTTCGACGCGCCCGGCGTCCGCGGCGAGGACGTCGACGTCACCTTCCTCGACCGCACCGTCGAGGTGGACTTAGAGCGCTTCCGCGACTTCTACGACGGCCACGAGCTCGTGTTCCCCGGCCGCGGCGTCTCGCTGTCCGGCAGCGTCGACCTCCCGCGCGACGCCGACGTGACGCCCGAGGGCGCGAACGCGACGCTCACCCGCAACGGCACGCTCCACGTCGAGATCCCCAAACGCGGCGGGTCGAGCGACGTCGACGTGGTCGAGGAGGCCGACTGACGCGCCGGCTGCCTCTTACATATCGTCCGTCCGATTCGACAGCGACATCCCCTCCGCGATCTCGAACTCCTCGTCGCCGTCGAACCGCGTCGGGTCGAACGCGCCGATCCACGGGGAGTCCGGGTCGTCGAACGCGACGCCAGCGAGCGACGCGAGCACGCCCTCTGCGACCGTCTCACCGACGGCAGGCGCGCGCATGAACCCGTGTCCCTGCCAGCCGGCGGCGACGAACAGCGTGGGGTCGGACTCCACAGATTGATCTATCGGCCCCGCGATCGGGTCGCCGTCGGGCGTCGCGGTACAGAGTCCGGCCCACGCCCGCGAGCCCTCTGGATCGCTGTCGGTCGGGTCACCTCGCTCGGCGCGGGCGAGCCGCTCGCGGAGGACGGCGCCGGCGTCCTCGCGGAACCAGTCGTCCGCCTCGCGCCGGTAGTCGTCGGGGTCGGCCGGGACCGGCTCCGTGCCGTCGCCAGCGAGCAGGCCGTCCGGGTGCGGGCGGAGGTACGCGTCCGCGGTCGCGTCGTACACCATCGGGCCGTCGTATGGCTCGGGGGCGACGAGCGCCTGAACTCGGTAGGGGACGACCGGGACCGAGACGCCGGCGTCCGCGAGCAGCGACCGCGTGTGCGCGCCGGCGGCGACGACGACCGCGTCGAACGCGCGTGGTTCGGTCCCCGAACTCCCGTCGCCCCCGGCGTCGCGGACCCGGATCTCGCGTCCCGGGTCGGTCCGCGGGCCGAGCGCGACCGGAATCTCCGTCTCGATCGCAACGCCCTCGCGGGCGGCCCGCTCGCCGAGCGCGCGGACGTAGCTCGGCGGGGCGGTCCATCCCGCCCCCTCTGCGCCC
>NZ_JAXRUU010000228.1:0-1273 GCF_034497445.1 Halorubrum sp. AD140 | reverse complement strand
AAGTCGGCGGGCATTTCTAGGGCTGAAACACTTTGCCCCGTAAGGTGGTGTTGCGATAAGGTCGAAGCATCAGGCGATCAAAAGATCAAGTGGCTGATGCTCCCCTCGACCGCCTCAACGGCAATCGCGGTTGTATCGAGTTATATTTCTAGAGCGAGAGGCGACACCCGAGCCGCCGATGAAGCTCAGTATCCGACTCCATTTAGCTGGACTTTCACTTTCGGATACCATCTCGATTCTTGAAAAGTTGGGTGTCGATCGCCATCGGACCACCGTTCATCGGTGGGTACAAAAGGCCGATTTACAACCAATAGACGGTGCCGATCCGAATCACGTCGCGGTCGACGAAGCGGTGATTCAACTCGGCACTGATCGATATTGGCTGTACGCTGCTGTCGATCCCGACACGAATCGTCTGCTCCACGTTCGGCTCTATCCGACGAGAGCAAACGCTATCTCCTCGATGTTTCTCCCAGAACTACGAGAGAAACATCAAGTTGACGATGCGATCTTTCTCGTCGATAGGGTACCGTGGTTACACGCAGTCTGCCATCGTCACGGGCTCCGATTCCAACACGTCATACATGGGAATCGGAACGCCATCGAATGTTTCTTTCGTGAAATAAAACGACGAACAAACCAATTCTCAAATACGTTCAGCCATATCGAACCAAGTACTGCCGGAATTGGGTTCAAGCGTTCGCCTTCGCATGGAATTAGCTTATTTAAGGACTACCTCACCAAGTCGGCAAGATATACTACAGCTATGGTTTCTGTACGTGTTCAAATTATCAATTTCTGCTGAGGACCATCGTGAGTCCACTCAAACACCAGCACACTCCAGCGTGACGAGCACCGGTTAAGTTGGTAGCCAGTATGATGGGTGGCAAACGTGATACTGTACGTTGACGAAGACACGACATGTGAATATTCTCTTTGATAACCTTGCTACGGTATTATTGTTTTCCGTGGTAAAGTCTATTTATGAGTGAACAAGCAAATATCCGCGTTCTTCATGTTGACGACGAGCCAGATTTTGCTGAGTTGACTGCGAATTTTTTGAAACGCGAGGATGATAGGTTCACCGTTGAAGTCGCGACAAGTGCCACTAAGGGGTTAGAATACCTCTCTCAACAGAACTTCGATTGTATTGTCTCTGATTACGATATGCCCGGACAGAACGGCATTGAATTTCTCAAATCAGTTCGTAAGAACGCCCACAATCTGCCATTTGTGCTGTTCACTGGCAAGGGTTCCGAGGAAATCGCCAGTA
>NZ_JAXRUU010000227.1:0-1274 GCF_034497445.1 Halorubrum sp. AD140 | reverse complement strand
TCACCCCGTCGCCCGGCCGGAGGGTCCGCTGGACGTACCGGCGCCGCGGGTCGTCGCCGATCGTGAGCGGGCCGACCTCGTACCCGGTCTCCGTGTCGTCGACCCCGTCGACCGCGTCGATGAACCCCCGAACGTGCTCGGGCGGCTCCTCGCCGGCGTCGAGCTTGACCTTCTCGTCGACGTCGAGGGAGAAGGTCGCCGCCGCGGGGTCGACCAGGACGCCGGTCCCGCCGTCGTCGACCCGGAAGGGGACGCCGGCCTCGCCCCGGTCGATCGTGACCCACGACTGCCCTTCGCCCTGACTTCGGAGCTCGGAGACGTCGTACTCGACGCAGAGGCACGGGTCGCCGCCGAACGGCGCGGGGAGCGTCTCGCCGTCGACTTCGGCGGCGCGGCCACTGACTCGTATCCGCCGTTCCGCCCCGTCGAGCCCGGTCGGACTCGTCGCAGTCGTTCGGAGGATTTGGGCCGCGTTGACGATGCCGCTCGCGCCGCGCGCGAAAAACGAGACGCCGAGGACCACCGCGCCGGCGCCGGCGACGGTCGTGACAGGGTCGACGGTGCTCATGACGGCCGGGACGAGGGCAGAAGCCGCGGCTGCCGCGTGGAGGGCGCACATGCGTACGGCCGCGGTACCGGGCCGCGACAGGTAGAACTACCGGTCGCGGTCGCGGTCGGAACGCGTACGGTCCGAGCGGCCGCGGTCCGAGCGGCTCCCCCCGCCGCCTCCGCCGGTCCGGTCCTCGGCGTCGTCCGCGACCGCGTCGGCGTAGCGGTCGAGGAACTCCTCGGTGGTGAGGCCGTCGGACTCGATCGAGAGGATCAGCGATTCGAGGCCGTCGCGGGGTTGGTGAGAGATCTCGTCGTCGCAGTCGGCACAGAGGTACTCGAACTCCTTGTCGCGCCGGGTCCAGCGGTCGCCCTCCTTGTCGTACTCGCGCGCGTCTTCCCGCAACACGGAGTCCCCGCACGCGATGCACACCACCGTCCGCCGGTCCCGACTCCCTCGGGAGCCCCACATATCCGCCCTCTCGGTCCCGCCCCACTTAGGGTTTGGTACGCGGCTGACGCCCGTCGGACGGAGTCTCGGGCCGGTCGGGCGCGACCCGCGCGGCGTGACGTACAGACATATTACGGTGGGCGCGCTGATGCCCGTATGACGATCACCGAGTCCGACCTCCCGGGGGTCGGCAAGAAGTTCGAGATCGAGTTAGGCGGCGGCGAGGCGATGATCGTCGTCATCCACAACACCGGGAAACGCGAGGTGTTCCGGC
>NZ_JAXRUU010000226.1:0-1275 GCF_034497445.1 Halorubrum sp. AD140 | reverse complement strand
AGGAGGTAGTCGAACTCCCGCGACTCGGCGAGCGCCGCGGCCTCGCTCAGCAGGTCGTCCTGAAGCCGGCAGCAGATACAGCCGTTCGAGAGGTCGACGACGCCCTCCTCGTCGTTCTCGCGCGCGACGAGCTCGGCGTCGACGTTCACCTCGCCCATGTCGTTCAAGATGACCGCGATCCGCCTGTCGCCGGGGTTCGCGAGCAGGTGGTTCACCATGGTCGTCTTCCCGGCGCCGAGGTAGCCACTGAGGACGGTGACCGGGATCCGGTCGTCTGTCATGCGTGTTACTAGCGCCCACGCCAGTATGAAACGATCGATCGGGACGATCGGCACGAACGTTCATCCGTGCCACCGCCGTACCGCGAGGCGATGGACCTGAGCGAGTCGACGATCCGGGACCGCGCCCGGGCGTACGCGGACGAAGAGCCGCTGTACGACGTGGAGCGCCAGCACGTCGAGACGGTCCCGAAGACGTTCGCCGGCGACGAGTACGGGCGCCGGGACGCCCAGTGGATCGTCCGGTGGTACTTCCGCCGGCACCTCGGCGAGTACCCGGACCGCGAGCGGCGCGAGCGCGAGGCGGCGTTCCGCGACAACGAGTTCGACGACGTGATCGAGGTCATCGACGCCGCCGTCGACGCGGTGGGTGCGGGAACCGACGGGAGCGACCCCGCGGACGACTCACCCGACGTCGACGCCGCCCTCGACGCGCTCACCGCGCTCGACGGGGTGGACGTCGCGGTCGCGTCCGGGTTCCTCCAGTTCCTCGCGCCGTCGCGGTTCGTCGCGATCGACCGGCGGACGGGGGGCGTCTTGGCCGCGGCCGGCGAACTGGACGGCGACTACCCGGACCCGCCCTCGGCCGCCGACTACCGGCGGTTCGACGAGGCCTGCCGGGCCGTGACGGACCGGACCGGCGTCGACGCGTGGACGCTGTACCGGGCGCTGTGGCGGTCGTTCGCGGAGCTTCCGGACGAGTCTCCGTAGGGGGCTACTCGACGACTTCCACCACCGGATCGTCGGCGATCAGGCGCGTCAGGATGACGCGCGGCACGTCCGCGCGGACGAGGATCTCCCCGGCGACCGCACGGGCGGCGTCCGCGTCCGCCTCGTCGTCGACCTTGTTCACGACCGGGATCGCGGTCGCGCCTGCGGGGACGCCCTTCAGCCCGCCCGCGGGGCTCGCGAGGACGGTCGCGACGTCGGCGGGGCGAATTTCGTCGCCGATCTCGCGACCGGTGATCGCGGCGACCTCCGCCGGCCGGTGAACGAG
>NZ_JAXRUU010000225.1:0-1279 GCF_034497445.1 Halorubrum sp. AD140 | reverse complement strand
GAATCGCGCTCGTCGGCGGCCATTTCACCGACGCGGACCCCGACGCCGACCCGGACGGCTACGACGAGGGAATGGATATCGACTGGGCGGCGGAAGCGGTCGAGCAGGCGGGCACATACACTGACCACTTCGGACCGGACACACGAATTCGCCGTGGATGGGCGGGCCTGTACGCGGTGACGCCAGATCATCATCCGATCATAGAGGAGTCGGTCCCGGGGCTGGTGACCGCCGCGGGGTTCTCCGGGCACGGATTTCAGCACGCGCCCGCGACCGGGCGGGTCGTTGCCGACCTCGTCGTTGACGGCGAAACCGACGTCGTCGACGTGTCGGCACTCGCTCGGGAGCGGTTCGAGCGCGGGCAGGCGATCGAAGAGCGGAGCGTCGCGTGAACGCTGCGGGGCCCTTGCGGCGACGTTCGAGGTGCGGCTGATACAGGGGATTTCAACGGTGCCGCCTATCGAAGGGCGAACGACGTCGAGTCGGACCGCGCCGAAGGGGTCGGTGTCTCAAAGGTCGGGATTGTGCACTACCCCCGTGCATGACATATAGTCACATATACTCCCAGATTTTATTAATCCCGTGTAGTTGAAACGAATATGCTGATCAAAAATTGTGCCACAGCCCTATTCGTAATACAATTACAAAGCCGTTCGGCTGACTTCCTCATATGATCTAAAATGTTGATATCGTCGCTCAGCTCTCTGGTTGGACTTGCGCTAGCAACCACTGCCGCCGTTTTATTGGCAGTACAGAATCTCTGTGTCCGTATCGGGACCACATCGGGTAGTACTAGCGACGCAGTCGTTATCGTGATGAGCATTAACCTCGGTGTTATCGGACCCGTAGCTGCCGTTCTCCACTATCCAGATTACGGGCTCTCGCCGGTTGCGGTCGGGGCGTTCGCCACGGCGGGAATCGTTGGCCTTGTCTTGGGACGCGTCTGTATGTTTGCGGGGATTAACCGTATCGGCGCGAGTCGAACGACTCCGATCGTGTCGGCCTCAACGCTCGTCTCTACTGTGCTTGCGGTTCGGTTGTTCGGTGAAACATTGACACTCCCGCATCTCGCTGGAATTTTTTGTATCGTCGGTGGGGTCGCCGGCATCGCATGGCTGACTGCCGCTACTGATCGACCCCAAGACTCGCTGCGGGACGTGGGGGCGTTGTTACTGCTTCCAGTAAGCGCCGCGGTGTTCACGGGCATCGAACCGTTGCTCCTTCGAGTCGGGCTCGACGCTGGGACACCGATTCTCGTCGGACTCAGTGTCATGATGCT
>NZ_JAXRUU010000224.1:0-1285 GCF_034497445.1 Halorubrum sp. AD140 | reverse complement strand
CCCGGCCCCGCGGCCGACGCCGTTCGGATGTGGCTCGTCGAGCGCACCTACTCCGACGACGAGCAGAACATGGTGATCCTCACGTACGCGACGCCGGACGGCGAGCGCTACTTCCGGAAGGAGCGCGCGCTCACCTCCTTCACCGACGTGCGCGACACCACGGCCGCCGTCGACGCAGCGCCATCGAACGTGGGGACCGTCGACGATCCCGCCGACCGCGAACGGTACGCCGCCGAGGCGACGCGGATGACGCGCGCACACGACCCCGACGACGTGATCTGACTCGGCGAGGTGCGGTCCGGCGAGACGGGCAGTCCGACGGGGCGGACGGTCGGCCGTCGCGCCGACTCCCCGACCCAGAGCTGTGTGAGAAGACACTTGTTTTCTCCCGTCGTGCGGGCGCACATGGCCCTCCACGAAGCCGAAACACAGCGGGCGAAGCGCCGCGACTCCCGATCGAGCGACCGGCGCGACGACAGGACAAAATCGGACGAGGACGGGCCGCCCAACGGCGTGTTCCTCGTCGCCGCCCTCGCGTTCCTCGGCGGCGCGGCCGACCTCCTGTTCGGGATCGCGATGCTCCCGACTCCCGTCGCCGTCTTCGGCGTGTTCCTGGCCGCGCTCGGCGCGCTGGAGTGTTGGGTCGCGATCGGGCTGTTCCGCCTTCAGGCGCGCGCGCTCGGCCTTGCGGTGGTGTTGTACGGGATGGGTGCGCTCATCGACGGGTTGCGACTGCTCTTCGCGCTCGGAACCGGCGGGTCCGCGGGCGGCCCGGCGGCGCGGATACTGCTCGCCGCCGTCGTGGTCGGCTACCTCCTCGTGCGAGCCGACCACTTCGAGTGACGCGCACGCTTTTGCCGACGCGTCCCCAACCGTGACCCCATGCGCGCGACTCTCGAGACAATCGCCGTCGTCCTGCTCGTCGGCGTCGTCCAAGCGGCGTTCGACAGCGTCGGCCTCGTCGGGTTGTTCGCGCTGTCGACGCCGCTCTCCGTCGCCCCGTGGACGCTCGTCACCAGCGTGTACGCGCACGGCTCCGTCGGCCACCTCGTGGCGAACGCGCTCGCGTTACTGCTCGTCGGCCCCCTCGTCGAGCGCCGGACGACCCGCCCGCGATTCCACGCGTTCGTGGTCGCAACCGGGGCGCTCGCGGGCGTCGCACAGGTCACCGTCGGCGGGCTGTTCGGTCCCCCAGCCGCCGTGTTGGGAATCAGCGGCGCCGTCTTCGCGCCCGGCGGGTACCTGCTCGCCGGCAACGTCGTGAGCGCGACGCTGTTCGACCGCC
>NZ_JAXRUU010000223.1:0-1285 GCF_034497445.1 Halorubrum sp. AD140 | reverse complement strand
GAGATGGATGGCCTGCTCGAAGAGGCGGAGTCGACGGAGGACACGGACGAGCGCGTCGAGATCCTCCAGGAAGCGAACCAACTCGCTCACGACCTCGCACCGTGGGTGTTCATGCACCAGCAGTTCAGCGTGTACGGCGTCTCGAACGAGATCTCCTGGGAGCCGCGGGCCGACGAGTTCATCGACCCGGACACGGCGACCCAACAGTAACGCCGCCCCCATCCGCTCACATCGTTATTAATGTCATTCGGAAGATTCGTACTCAAAAGAAGCCTCCAGGGAATCGGCGTCGTCTGGGGCGTCGTCACCGTCGTGTTCGCCCTCCGGTTCGTCACGCCGGGCAGCCCGATCAACGCGGTCGCGCCGCTCGACGCCTCCCAGGAGACGCGGGACGCGATCGCCGCCGAACTGGGCCTTGACCAGCCGCTGTACATCCAGTACGGCCAGTACCTCTTCGACCTCCTGCGCGGCGACATGGGGTTCTCCTACACCCGCGGGCAGGACGTCGCGGCGCTCGTGTTCGCGCGCCTCCCCGCGACTGTCGAGCTGGCCGTGGCCGCCAGCGTCGTCGCCGTCGTCCTCGCGATTCCGCTGGGCGTGATCAGCGCGACCCGCCGCAACGAGCCCGTCGACTACGGCGCGACGCTCCTGTCGCTCGGCGGCATCTCCACGCCGAACTTCTGGCTCGGGATCATGCTGATCCTGATCTTCGCCGTGGAGTTCAACATCTTCAACACCAGCGGCCGCGGGGTCGACGTCGGCGACGTCGCGCTGTCGCTCGTCGGGCCGGAGCCGGTGTTCGGGACGCTGCTGACGTGGCTCGCGTACATCACGCTGCCATCCATCGCCCTCGGAACGTACTTCATGGCGCTCATCACCCGGCTGACGCGATCGGGGATGCTCGACGAACTCAGCCAGGGCTACGTTCAGGCCGCGCGGGCCAAGGGGCTCCCGCAGACCCTGATCCGGTACAAACACGCGCTCCGGAACACGCTGATCCCGGTGATCACCGTCCTCGGCCTCCAGCTCGGGACGCTGATCGGCGGCGCCGTCATCACGGAGGCGGTGTTCTCGTGGCCCGGACTCGGAACGCTGGTCATCGAGAGCATCAACGACCGGGACTGGCCGACGCTTCAGGGCAGTCTCATCGTCATCGGGACGAGCTTCGTCCTCGTCAACATCCTCGTCGACGTGGTGTACGCCTACCTCGACCCGGAGGTGGTGAACAACTAACATGGTCTCTTCACGTGTCATTCGAAATCTCAAAAAGGAGTTCAGACAGAGC
>NZ_JAXRUU010000222.1:0-1296 GCF_034497445.1 Halorubrum sp. AD140 | reverse complement strand
GAAGTACGGTCTCGGACACTTCGAGCGTCTTCGTCTCGAAGTCTGTGGCGACCCGAAGTGGGAGGGAAAAAGGGGTCAGCTGGAATTGTACTACGACGAGCGTTCGGGCCAATACAGGGCCCTCCAACCAGTCACAATCGACGATTCTCGACTGGATTCACCACTAGCCGACGAAGCGGCTGCTCTGGATATTGGTGCGAACAATCTCGTCGCGTGTACAACAACAACCGGCCAGCAGTACCTCTACCATGGACGCGAGCTATTCAAGCGGTTCCGCAAGACGACCCACAAAATCGCCGAGCTACAGTCGAAACTCGAGGACGGTCGCTACACGTCCAAGCGTATCCAGCGCCTCTACCGACAGCGGACACGGCGGCGCGACCACGCGATGAATGCGCTGACTCGCGACCTGATGGACCGGCTTCACGCCGAGGGTATTGCGACGGTATACGTCGGCGACCTAACCGACATACTCGAAACACATTGGTCGGTTCGGACGAACGAGAAGTTGCATACGTATTGGGCGTTCCGCCAGTTCATCGACCGACTCGCGTGTACGGCCGCCGAGTACGGAATCACCGTCGAGGCTCGGCCGGAAGCGTGGACATCGCAGGAATGTCCCGACTGTGGCTCCCGGGACGACACAACACGCAACGGAGAGGCGCTCACCTGTCGATGTGGGTTCGAAGGACATGCCGACCTTACCGCGTCCGAGACGTTCCTCAGGCGATTCGAATCGGTAGACAGGCCGATGGCACGGCCCGTGTGCCTCAAGTGGGACGACCATGTGTGGTCGGCGTCACCTCGCGCTCCCCGTCCCAACGAGGAGCACACAAACCGGAGTATCCACGTCTAGGAGAAAATCGCTCGCGTGGTGGTCCGCAATGAGCCGAGACCCCCAACGCGAGGAATCCCCCGGCCGCAGCCGTGGTGAGGATGTCAAGCTCTCCGAGTCAGCCATCCGCGAGCACTACCGTCGCGCCAAACCGGTCTACGAGGCGCTGGCGACCGTCAGCGACTATCCGACCATCGGCCTGAACGACTTCGTCGGGTGGTATATCAAGCGCGACCACGACGACGTCGAGGCCATCAAGGCCGGGTATCCGCAGCGTGGGCGGGTCGCTCACCTCAATCGCGACTACGACGAGATTCACGACCGCCTGGAGCGGACGCTCTACGCCGTCACTACCTACAAGACACCGACTGCTTTCCAGCGGTGGGAGCCCTGTCGGTACGACGAGTCCGAGGGGAAGACCGTCTGGCAAGATGAGCCCCCGACTCCCGACGATGTCGATC
>NZ_JAXRUU010000221.1:0-1297 GCF_034497445.1 Halorubrum sp. AD140 | reverse complement strand
GACCGCGAGGCGCTCGCCGAGGCGTTCGCGGGCACGACGGTGCTGTTCGCCGACGGCGACGCCGATCTCGGCGACCTGCTCGCCGACGTCGATCAGGAGACGTTCGAGACCGCCGCCGACCCGTACGCCGCGCTCCAGAACGTCCTCCCGATCGAGGCGCTCGGGGAGCCGGGCCAGTCCGACGGCGACGCCTGACCGGGCGAGGAGCGCGGACCGAACCGACGCCGACGCCCCACCGAGCCGAAAGGCGCCCCGCCCCTCGTCACCGCTCCCCACGCCACGGCGCGTCTCGCATCGCTTTTTACCGCGGATCGCGCACTCGTGGTAATGAGCTACCGGATCGGTCTCGTCGGCAAGCCCTCCGTGGGGAAGTCGACGTTCTTCAACGCCGCGACCATGAACGACGTGCCCGAGGGCGCATACCCGTTCACCACCATCGACCCGACCGTCGGCGAGGCGTACGTCCGCGTCGACTGCGCCGCCCCCGAGTTCGACGAGACGTGCACGCCGAGCGTCGGCGTCTGCCGCGCGGGGACGCGGTTCGTCCCCGTGAAGCTCGTCGACGTCGCCGGACTCGTTCCCGGCGCCCACGAGGGCCGCGGCCTCGGCAACCAGTTCCTCACCGACCTCAACGAGACCGACGCCCTGATCCACGTCGTCGACTTCTCGGGGAAGACGGACATCGAGGGCGAGGCGACCGAGGGCCACGACCCGCGCGAGGACATCGACTTCTTGGAGGATGAGCTCGACGCGTGGTACCGCGACGTGTTGGAGAAGGGCCTCGAGAAGTTCGCGACGCGGTACCACGGCGCGGACGCGGCCATCGAGGAGGAGCTCGCCGAGCAGATGTCGGCGTTCGGCATCGATAAGGACCGAATGAAGCGCGTCATCCTCGCCGAGGGGCTCGAACTCGACCCGGAGACGTGGGACGAGACGGACCGGATCGAGTTGGCCCGCGAGATCCGCAAGCGAACGAAGCCGATGGTGATCGCCGCCAACAAGATGGACACGCCCGAGGCGCAGGCGAACTGGGAGGAGATCACGGCCGACCCCGACTACGACCACCTCTCGTTCGTCCCCGCCAGCGCCCACGCGGAGAAAGCCCTCAAAAACGCTGACGAGGCGGGCGTCGTCGACTACACGCCGGGCGAGAGCGATTTCGACGTCGTCGGCGACGTCTCCGGCGAGCAGAGGGTCGGCCTCGATCGGATCGCCGAGTTCGTCGACGAGTACGACGGGACCGGCGTGCAGGGGGCGCTCGAAGCGGCCGTCTTCGACGTGTTGGGCTGTATCGCCG
>NZ_JAXRUU010000220.1:0-1303 GCF_034497445.1 Halorubrum sp. AD140 | reverse complement strand
GCGTGGGAAGGGCATGGAACTGAACGTCAAGCGCGCCCGTTCAAAACTTGAAGAGCTGAAAGAGGAGAGAAAACACGAGTTTGAGCAACTACGGGAAGAAGAATCTGTACTGCCAAAGACGAACGAGCTGGTTAATGCGGCGGTGATCATTTCCGACTAATCTATTTCAATTAGCTCTCTTCGTGTGGCAACAGATCAGGTAATCGACGAGCACAGAGTTCGAGCCGGCATGGTTTGATGAGTTGCCATTCTTAACCAGCGTGTTACTCAGGTCTATTGTACCAATGACGATGGGAGCTTCTTCAGCACATCATCATCGGTGAGAACTTGAAGTCGACACTGATCCGAGGACTGGTGATTCACCTCAAGTATCTCACCTTCACCATCATAAAAATCTACACTGTCGCCGACTTCGAAACCACACTCACACTCAGTCATTGCTTACCCCGGAAGGCACGAGTAGACTTAGTTTCTTGGTGAATCTACCGATTTGTCGACTTAACGCTGGTATCGCCGGTGTATTTTTGTCAGAAGGATCGTATCTTAACTCCATGAACCACGCGTTCCGCGTCGGCGAGGTCTATCGGGACACCGGGAGCTTCAGGAACGCGGAGGACCAGTTCCTGCGCTGGATCCGTGGTCCATTGGATAGCGGGATCAAGAACACAGGCGGCATTCGCGACCTCGGAGCCGATCGGTCAGACTCGCTTGCGGGACTCGTGCTCGTCTCGAATGATGTCGGTGTCTCCCAACACGACGACCCGTGGGAAGACACGCTCGCGGTCAACGCCGGCTACGTGAGCTACTGGGGCGACGCGAAGACGAACGTACTGTACGACGATTCGACACAGAACCAGAAAATAAAGGAAGCGTTTGACAAGGCGGCAGCAGGGCGACGCGAGGAAGTCCCCCCAATCCTCGTTTTCAGAAAGCCGGAGAAGGGCGTCGTGGAGTTCTGCGGGCTGTGCGTTCCTGATCACTTCGAGGTACGATCGTATCAAGATGATTCTGGAGCGCAGATCCCGAATTACCTCTTCCATTTCTCCATTCTCAACACGCAGGAGGTTCCCGTCTCGTGGCTACACGGTCGGGCGCAGATGAACGACGGCAGCGACGCCCCAGATGTGTGGAAGCGTTGGGTCGAAGCCGGTGAGGTCGCTCAGTGGCCCACCGGCGAGACGCTCAATACGGGCGGGAAGGTTCGTCGTTACGAGACCACCGAAACCACGGTGAGCGAGGCGTTCCGGACGGAGACGTTCGAGCGATACAACCACGCGTGTGCGATGACCGGGATCGGAGAGGA
>NZ_JAXRUU010000219.1:0-1305 GCF_034497445.1 Halorubrum sp. AD140 | reverse complement strand
CTGCTCGCGCGGACCGAGCGGGAGTGACAGGGGCGGGTGGCCGCGGAGGCGACCCGCCACCGCGATTTATGAGGCGTGGCCGCGTTGTGTGTCACATGAGCGACGGATCCCCAGAGACTGTCGACGAATCGACCGACCGCGGCGCACCGTCGCGGCTCGGCCGCGTCCTGCTCGGCGTCGGCCTCGCCGCGCAGGCCTCGGAGGACTTCCGCGACATGGACGACACGATCGAGTACGCCGAGTCGGCGGGCGTCCCGATGCCGGACGTCGCCGCGCCGTTCGCCTCCGGCATGATGGTCGTCGCCGGCCTCGGTGTCGCCTTCTGGCGGCTCCCCCGGATCGCGACCGGCGCGGCGGTCGCGTTCCTGACGGTCGTGACCGCGACGATGCACGACTTCTGGAACGCGGACGAGGACGACAAAAGCGGCGAGCGGCTTGCCTTCTTCGGCAATCTCGCGATGTTGGGCGGGGCCCTGGTGTTCCTGCGGGAAGCGTACAAGAACTGATCGCCTGCGGCGGGCGCAGCGGCTCACGCCGCGGTGAAAAAACGGAAAAGGGCCGGCGAGTTTCCTACTCGTTCAGCACGCTCGACCACTGGCTGGTGTACGTCGCCTGGTTCGGTTCGAAGGAGACGCGCTGGTCGATCGTCCCGTCGCGCTCCTCGAAGGCGCTCACGTACGACTCCTCCAGCGACTGCCCGTAGGCGTCGTTGAGGTACAGCGTGCCGGAGCTTTCGGCGCCGACGTTGTCGCCCGCGGCGAGGTCCGCCATCGCGGGCCCCTGAAGCAGGTCGGAGGGAGCGGTCCGGAAGATGTAGTCGTCGTCCTCCAAGTCCGTCACGTTCGGGTCGGTCGAGGACGGCGAGATGCCGACGACGCCGTTGGGGATGAACACCTGTTCGGCGACCTGGAGGTTGACGTTCGACGACGCCGGGCCGACGACCGCGCCGTAGCCCGCGTTGATGATGGCGTTCGCGCCCGAGATACCCGCCTGCGGGTCCGTCTGGGTGTCTTCCACTCTGGTCTCGACGTCGACGTCGATGTCCGCGTCGTTGACCTGCGTGGCCGCGAGCAGCGCGCCGTCGCGGATCGGGCCGCCCAGCGGCCCGAGGTCGCCGGTCTCCGGCATCAACACGCCGATTCGAGCCGTGAACTCGCCGTCGATTCCGACCGGGTCTTCGGCGGTCGCGTCCTCGTCTTCGTCGGTGAGCTCTTCGCCGAACTCGACGGTGTCGAGGGTGGTGAGCTCGCCGTCCTGAAAGTCGGTGATGTCGTAGGCGGCGGTGGCCATGTCTCCGTTGACGTC
>NZ_JAXRUU010000218.1:0-1315 GCF_034497445.1 Halorubrum sp. AD140 | reverse complement strand
CGAGCAGAAAGTCACGGTCGGAGGGAGTTAAGATTCCGCGAGGCCGGTCCGCCTCGGCCGCCGCTTCGAGCGACTCCGGCACGTCGTTCTGGCTCATACGTCACACACCGAGAGCGAGCGGATTAACACTACTGGTCGCTCTCCCGGTCGCCCGTCGTGCGTACCGAACCGCTTCGGTGTGTGCCCGGGTTCGCGCGTCGGTCCACGTCCCGCTACGGCCGCCGCCGCGAGAGTTCGACGAATGCGTTCGACAGTAGGTCGACACCGATCAGGAGACTCCTATCGTCGACGTCGAACGTCGGCGTGTGGTGGCTCGTCGGGTGGTCCGTGCCGACGAGGACGTACGACGCGAGGCCGCCGGCGTCTTGGACCCGTTGCATCAGATACGTGCCGTCCTCGCTCACGCCGAACTCCTCGGACGAGATCACGCGCTCGACCCCGTCGACGTCCCACGCCACGTTCCCGACGAGTTCGCGAAGCGCCGGGTGGCTGTCGACGCAGGGCGACTCGCTGATCAGCCGCGGCGTAACGTCGCAGTCGTGGAGCTCGGCGGCCGCGTACAGGACCCGTTCGAGCTCGTCGCGGGCGTACGTCATCAGCGCAGTCGTCTCGCCGCGAACCTCTGCCTCGATGGTCACCTCCTCGGCGATCACGTTGCTCGCGGAGCCACCCTCGATCTTGCCGACGTTCACCCGCGTCGCTCCGTCACGGTGGCGCGCGATCCCGTACGCGTTCTGGATCGCCACCGCGGCGGCCTGCATCGCGTTTGCCCCCTCGTTCGGCGCCTTTCCCGCGTGGGCGCTCGCCCCCTCAAAGGTGGCCGTCAGGTGCGCCATCGCCAGGGGGCTCTCTGTGCCAGCGACGATCTCGCCGGTCGGGTGGTCGAGCCCGATGTGAAGCGCGAAGAGGTAGTCGACGTCGTCGAGGTGGCCGCTCTCAGCCATCGCCTTCCCACCGCCGGAGATTTCCTCCGCCGGCTGGAAGAACACCTTGAGCGTCCCCTCGAAGTCGCTCTCTTTGACCGCCTCGATCGTTCCGAGCGCGATTGCGAGATGCGCGTCGTGACCGCAGGCGTGCATGTAGCCGTCGTGTTCGGAGCGGAACCCCTCGGCCGTCGGCCGGTGGTCGAGATCCTCTGACTCGTGGATCGAGATCCCGTCGAGGTCGACGCGCAGGCCGATACACGGGCCCTCGCCCCGTGAGAGCGTCGCGACGACGCCCGTGCGACCGCCCGCGGTGCGCTCGAGGAGGTCCTCGCTGACTCCGGCGCGACGGGCGCGCTCGAGCCACGGACGGATCTCGTCGTCGTCGGGAA
>NZ_JAXRUU010000217.1:0-1316 GCF_034497445.1 Halorubrum sp. AD140 | reverse complement strand
TGAACGCCTCCAGATCGTCATCCTCGTTGACGATCTCGAGAAGGGTGGGCAGGTCGATCTCGTAGAATGAGTCGAGCCGGTGACTCGTCGGTCCGTAGTAGAGTCGCCACTTCTCACCGTTCGTCAGAACAGCCCAATCTGGCGACGTCTCTTGGAGGTAGCGATGGATCTGATAGCTCGGGTTCTCGAAGTCTCGCTTTTCCTCGCCACGTGTGTCGAGCTTGCGACCCCAGCGCTTCGCGTCCGCGACGGCGATGGACTCCTCGTAGAAATCCTCGCGGTCGAACGCCGCGTCGGCGGCCTCGTCACTTGGGAAGAATCCGTAATCCGGTCGGCGCGCATTCCGCATTACCGTCTCTTCGATCTCGTAGGGAATCTCGAGGATATCGAAGATGGGTCGAATGACGTTCCGCTCAAGCTGGGCCTCGTTGTAATCCTCGATGCGGTCGCCTTTCTCGTCGAGGATCGATTTGATTTCGGTGAAAGCTGATTCCACCTCCGCGTCTGAGGGTTCGTTCCAGGGCTCAGTATCGCGGAGGTGGTCGTTGAGGTAGTGATTCGAAAACAGGTCGCGGTTCGTTCGGTAATTAGTTGGATCCGTCATTGGGTGGGGACGATCTCCGGGATAGGCATGGTACTACAGCTATACCATACCCGAATGTCGCAGTTAGATAATACTTTCTAACGGCACGGTGGATACGCTCACGTCTGGCGGTTCGAACAAGGCAGGTTGCCAGACAACGAAACACCACCGAGCTGCTGATAATTAGATGTCAACCGCGACCGCACCGTCCGAATCGAGCAGGAACTCACACAGGTTACGGAAGCCCGTTACGGACGCACCCTTCAAGAGGACCCCAAGTTCGAGATATCGGTTAAACCCGTAATCCGTCACGTTCGCACTTCCGACATAGACGGCTTGCGAATCGAACAGCATGATCTTCGCGTGAAGTGTGAAATGCGGATTCTAGCCGTTCTGTCGTTGTTCTTCGACCGGCGTTGTGTCTTCCCAGACGGTATAATCGACGAGTGAAATCTTAGATGCGACATTCCGTTCCGATGCTCGCTGTGTAAACGACTCGATGACGTCGTAATTGTGCGATCCCGGATCCGAGAGGTATCGCGTCACTATCGTCAACTCGACGCCGCGATCGAGCGCATCGAGTAGGACGTCAGCGAGACGACCGAGACCGCCCCCCTCGAAAAACGGTGAAAGAAGCACGATCTCGCGCTCAGTACGCTTGACTTGGCTCGCAAGTGTCGAGAGTAGCCCCTCCATGTCGAAGGTGGCAGGAGTCGAGCTGCTGAACGCAGGG
>NZ_JAXRUU010000216.1:0-1321 GCF_034497445.1 Halorubrum sp. AD140 | reverse complement strand
TGAAGTCCGTCGATATGGACGAGGGCATCGAGGGGGCAGAGATCGACGATGACCGCAAAATCGAGGTGTACCAGACGGAACCCGGAGTCGAGTCGCTAGATGACGCCGAAGACTGGCTCCGAGAACACGGAGAGATCGACAGCCAGACTGTCGGTGAATCCATCACAGACCTGATCGATCTCAAATCCGACGACGATTCCTTCGAGATGACGGATGCTGGTGACGAGCTCCTCCAGTACGTCCTCAGTCTCGAGGAGCTCACCTCACACACGCTTGCGGATCTAGAGGAAGACGCACGCCAACAGGGGTTCCCCCGCAAGGCAGATACAATCGCGACGTACTCCGATGATCTCCAGCGCTTGGGACTGAAGGACGTGCGTGTTATCGAGGATTTCCCAGTCCAGACGTTCGTCTACGGCTACACTCGGGGCGGTCGTGAGGAAGACGAAGCCAAGCTGAACGCCTTCTCCCAGAACGCGAGTAGTGGAGACGGCACACCGATATTCGTGGACACCTCGGAGACAGAAGCAACGCAGTTCGATCTCGACCCCGCAGCGGTACTCCTCTGGCTGGCCGTCAACATTCCGGAGACAAGCGACGAGCGTGCTGTTCGTGGTGATATCACGCTTCCCGAGATACCCGATAACCCTTCGGAGGCCGCTATTGAACAGGCTCGGGCCGCAATTGAAGAACTCTCCCTCGCAGAGCAGTGGGCGTTCCTGCTGAACCATCTGGATCCCGTCGATCAGTACGGTCGTTTCGAGACCCGCACCGAGGATACCGTAGAAGGGGAAATAACTGAGTACGTCTTCAAACTCCTTCACACTCTCTCGCACATCCTGCTCAAGCAGGCAAGCACGATCAGTGGGTTTGACCGGACGAATCTCAGTGAGTTCCTCTTCCCAAGAGCGCTATCAGTGGTGATCTACACCAATAACCGCGAGGAGTTCAATATTGGCGGGATGACGACGATGGTCGAACAGCAGCTAGATGATCTCTTGGGCCAAGCCAAAGCTCACGGAAACGAGTGTATGATGGACCCAGTCTGTTCGCAGCGAGACGGAGCGTGTCTATCCTGTCTCCACGTGAGCGAGATCAGCTGTTCGTACTTCAACCAGGTTCTCTGTCGGGACTACCTGTTCGGAAGTCGCCCGAACACCGACCGGACAATCGAAGGCTTCTGGCGGCTATAGCTAACCTCACTTTCCCCGTAACCATGACTAGACGTTCACCGACCATTGATCGTGCGCTCACCATCGCTGATATCGTCGATCATGAGGAGGCGCTTCTCGATGAATTAGAGGGACTATTCCTCGTTGCC
>NZ_JAXRUU010000215.1:0-1324 GCF_034497445.1 Halorubrum sp. AD140 | reverse complement strand
CGAAGTCGAGAGGGGCGCCGCACCGACAGCGCCAGCGGTCGCGGTACGTCTCGCCGCACTCGGGACAGCGGAGTCGCCGAGGGGCGCGCGCTCGCGGCGCCGACGCGTCGGAGCCGAGACCGCGGTCGTCGGGACCGCTCATCAGTACTCGTCGACGTTGGTACCGATCGAGCAGACGTACTCGCCGGCGGCCACCTGCGGGAGCCGGCGCGTCCGCCAGAATATCCCGTCCGTGTCGGCAGTGACGCGGCCCTCTAAGGCGCCGAAGGTGTCGGTCACTTCGAAGAGGACGTCGCCCGCCGAGACGCGCTCGCCGAGTTCGCGCTCGAAGCGGACTAACCCGCCGGCGGGCGAGCCGTACTGGTCGAACCCGCGCGCCCGGGACTGCGGTTCGAGGGGCGCGTCGCCGTCGAGGAACCCGTAGTGACGGAGCACGTTGAACACGCCCTCGACGCCGTACCGGATCGACTCCTCGTCCCAGCCGACGCAGCCGCCGAGCTCGGGGTCGACGGTGGGGATCCCGTGTTCCGGGCCGGCCCTGGCGAGCTGCCCGTCCGGGCCCTTGATGTCGAGGACGTGCCCGCAGCCGAACGTCTTCGCGGGCTCCAAGCACTCCCCGTGAAGCCGGTGGCGGACGCCGCAGCGCACGCGCGTCTCGTTTATCATCCGGCTCGTCGACCCCTGATGGAGGTCGAGGATGTAGTCCGCCCGCTTGGCGACCTGGAACGTCTCGTGGGCGATCCGCTCGCTCGTCGTCCCGTCGGCGTTGCCGGGGTAGCCGCGGTTCATCTTCCGGTCGTCGACCGGGTTCCGGTGTTCCGCGGCCTGGAACGCGAAGTGGTTCACGATGCCGACGACGAGGACGGAGCCTGACAGCTCGGTCGGGTCGAGCCGCGGCACGACGCGGTTGACGACGCCCAACCCGTTGAGCTCGTCGCCGTCGCTCACCGCCTGGACGTACAGCGTCGGCCCGTCCGCCGCGCCGTTGATCGCGGCGACCGGCAGCCGGACGGGGCTCCCGTCCCGCATTTCCGCCACCTCGAGACGGCCCGTGTCCGTCTCTCCCGGAGACGCGCGGGCCGTTCCCAGCGTTATCATTACGCGGAGGTGGGGCGGCCGGGACTTTATCCGTTCGGTCCGCGGCGATCCGGCCGACGCAAGCTTTATCGCCGCTATCGCCCAACCGGACGGTACTAATGCCCACGGCGTCGGTTCCCGTCCGCCCAGGTGACCGCCGCCGGGAGTCCCCATGAGCATCGACATCGACCCGCTGTCCGAGGCCGACGGGATCACCGTCACCGACCACATCGAGAACACGCAGTTC
>NZ_JAXRUU010000214.1:0-1326 GCF_034497445.1 Halorubrum sp. AD140 | reverse complement strand
ACCGGCGGCCGGAGGGGATCCTCGGCAATCGGATCGAGACGGCCGCGGCCGTCGACCTCTCGGAGCGACCGACCGGAGGTGAGTCCGATGAGTAGCGACGAGTCCGACCGGAACGACGCCGCCGGTCCGGGAGACCTCGGTGCGGCCGAGACCGTCGCGACGACGGACGCCGCCGACGAACCGGAGGCGAACGACAGCGCGGTCGAGGAGGCGGCGAAACACGTCCCCTCGGGGGCGCCCCCGCTCCGCGTGGAGGGGTTGGTCAAGCGGTTCGGCGGCGTCACCGCCGTCGACGGCGCCTCCTTCGAGGTCGAGTCCGGCTCGCTGACGGGGCTCATCGGCCCGAACGGCGCCGGCAAGTCGACCGCGTTCAACTGCATCACCGGCGTCCACGAGCCGACCGCCGGCAAGGTGTTCTTCGAGGGCGAGGACATCACCGGGCTCAAACCGTATCAGATCGCGCGGAAGGGGTTAGTCCGGACGTTCCAGATCGCCCAGGAGCTCGCCGAGATGACCGTCTTGGAGAACCTCATGCTCGCGCCGCAGGGACAGCTCGGCGAGTCCGCGGTCCGGGCGGTGACGCCCGGGCTCCGCGGCGCGGTGATCGAGGAGGAGACCGAGCTCCGCGAGCGAGCGTGGGAGACGCTGGAGTTCTTCGAGATCGACCACCTCGCGCACGAACACGCGGGGAACCTCTCCGGCGGGCAGCGGAAGCTGCTGGAGATGGCCCGCGCGCTGATGACCGACCCCGAGATGGTGCTGCTCGACGAGCCGCTCGCGGGGGTCAACCCGACCCTGGAGGAGAAGCTGTTGGACCGGATCCACGACCTGCGGGCGGACGGGTACACCTTCCTGCTCGTCGAACACGACATGGACGTCATCATGGACAACTGCGAACGCGTCATCGTCATGCATCAGGGCAGCGTGCTCGCCGAGGGGACCGGCGACGAGATACGGAACGACGAGCGGGTCATCGAGGCGTACCTGGGGGAGGACCTATGACCGCCGACGCAGGGGGCGGCCCCGAGCCGACCGCGGACGGGAAATCGGGCGCCGCGGAGCCGACCGCTAACGCCGAGGCGGGAGCCGACGCCCACGCCGGCACCGAACACACGGTCGACGGCGACGCGATCCTCAGGATTCGGGACCTCGACGCGGGCTACGGCGACCTCCAGATCCTCTCGGACGTGGTCTTAGACGTCGACGACGAGGAGTACGTCACCATCGTCGGCCCCAACGGGGCCGGCAAGTCGACGGTGATGAAGACCGTCTTCGGGCTCACGGCCCACATGGGCGGCACCGTCGAGTTCGAGGGGACGTCGATCC
>NZ_JAXRUU010000213.1:0-1336 GCF_034497445.1 Halorubrum sp. AD140 | reverse complement strand
GGTCGGTCTCCGCTTCGCTCCGACCGGCAGACTCCCTCGCGCGTGCTGGCTCGGCCGCGGGGCGGCCTCGCAGGCGCGCAGGGAGGCGCGACGCGCCTCTTGCAGCCGGCGGCGGAGCCGCCGGCGACGCCACCGCATCCTGCTTTTTTTATAGGAGCCGCCGCTCCCGCTCGTGAACATTTATAAGTCGAAAACGGCGTGGGAAACGTCCGTCGCGGCGCGCCGACCGCCTCAGAGGATGACGCCGGCGGTCGAGAGGACGTAGTAGACCGCGAGCAGCGCGGCGATGGCGTACTGGCCGAGCGCGACCTCGTCGTACTCGCCGACCGCGAGCTTGATCAGCGGGTACGCGACGATGCCGGCCGCCAGCCCGTCGGCGATGGAGTAGGCGAACGGCATCACGGTGACGGTAAGTCCCGCGGAGACGGCCCACGCCGGGTCCTGCCAGTCGACCTCGACGAGCCCCTGTAACATCATCACGCCGACGACGATGAGCGCGATGAAGGAGGCGTACTCGGGAATCGCAGCGACGACGGGGATCACGGCGAGCGACGCGAGGAAGAGGAGCGCGACGACCAGAGCGGTGAGGCCGGTGCGACCGCCCTCCTCGACGCCCGCGGACGACTCGATGAACGTCGTCACCGTGGAGGTGCCGACTATCGCACCGAAGGTCGTCCCGACGGCGTCGGCCATCAACGGCCTGTCCATGTCGGGGAGGTCGCCGTCCTCGTCGAGGAAGTCGCCGAACTGCGAGACGCCGATGAGGGTGCCGGCGGTGTCGAAGAAGTCGACGAAGAAGAACGTGAACACGACTAAGACGAACGTGACGGGGTCGATGTTCGCCAGCCCGTCGACGAACGCTCCCGCCAGCGGCGTGATGTCGTACTGCGCCGACGGCAGCGTCTCCGGCGTAACCGTTCCGCGGGCGAAGAACCCGGCGAGCGTGAGCCCCCACCCGGCGAGCGACGTGGTCACGATCCCGAGGACGATGGCGCCGGTGACGTTGCGCGCCCACAGCACGAACGTCAGCACCAGCCCCAAGACACCGAGGATCGCCCACGGGTTCCCGAAGACGCCGCCGAGCGTGACCAGGGTCGTGTCGTCGGGGACGACGATCTGGAGCTCTTGGAAGCCGATGAACAGCAGGAACAGCCCGATTCCGGCCCCCACGGACTTTTTCACCGGCTCGGGGAACAGCCGGATCACGTACTCGCGCGCGCCGACGGCGGTCAAAAGCATGAACAGGACGCCCTCGACGAAGACGGCCGCAAGCGCCGTCGGCCACGAGACGCCGAGCCCCAACACCACCGTGTACGCGAAGAAGGCGTTGAGCCCG
>NZ_JAXRUU010000212.1:0-1339 GCF_034497445.1 Halorubrum sp. AD140 | reverse complement strand
CGACCGCCTCGTCGTCGTACAGCGCCGCGATCTCGGCGTCGTCGGTCCCGACGCCGCGGACGACGTTAACGTGCTGGTGCCACTCGTAGCGATTCCCGACCTCGCTCGTGACCGCTAAGATGACGAGTTCGCGCTCCCGGTCGGCGAGGCCGCTGTCGCTCCACAGCGACCGAGGAACGACCGGAGGCCCGCCAACACCTCGGGGTCGTTGCCGATCGACTGGTACACGTGGAGCGGTTTCCCCTGAAGCGACGACGCTAAGATGGCCTCGTACTCGTCCGGCACGTCAGCCGCCTCGGCGTGGGGAACGCGGGCCATAGGGGCCGCTCACGGCGGCGGGGCATAGATGTACGCGACTCGGTATCGTTCGCCGCGATCGGTGTCGCCACTGACGCCGGCGGCGATTCGGGTCGCGTTAAGTTTGGCGTGAATTGTGGTAGACTGCGAGGGCTTCGAGCCAATTTTGAGCTGTCTCTAACGCGACATTGCTGAAACTATTCGCAAACGATGATGTTCGTCGTTCTATTTCCCAAAAGACACGTTCGATAGCATTCCGATTTCCATGTTGAATGATTTGAAATCGATAGCCGTCTTCAGCGAGAACTGATCCGAGATAGTCTGCGTCATCGACGAGAAATTCCACATTGTCGAGCTGATAGCGCCGGTGGGGCTCGGTGAGAAACCATCGCGTCGTCTGTTTATTTGCGGTCGGATAGAGACTCACGTGAAGGATCTCGTTCGTCTGTGGATCAACCGCGCCGTACAGCCAGAACTTCTGGCCGTGAAGGCGGATCATCTTTTCGTCAACCGAAAGTTGATCCTCTGAGACGGTCGAGATCGGCTGTAGATCGGCTTTATGTACCCAGTTGTGAATAGCGACGTGACTCCGATCGATCCCAAACCTCTCGAGATGTTTACTTACCTCGCGGAGCGACATACCGGCTAAGTGACAGCGGATCCCTACTTCAATCGCCCATCGCGGAGTCCGATCTCGCTCCACAAACGACAAGTCAATCCACGCAATACGTTCGCTGAGGCGGTCGATTTCTGCCATAGACACTCAGACATCGTCCGCCTCATTCTCTAACTTAACGCGACCGACTCTGTCCCCATAGGATTTATAGTACGCTCTTTATGAAATAGTAGATGAGTTGTACAATGTCCGACACAGAGTTAGAGGACTTCCTCATCTTACGAGCACTCGATGAACCGATAACCGAAGCAGATCTCGAAGCTGCCGGAGAGAAATCAGGTGAGGTACTGAAAGCGCTCCGTGACGAAGGTGTAGGGATCAAGTGGGTTGGTTCCGAGGTACTGACGAACGCGGATGGACAGGTTA
>NZ_JAXRUU010000211.1:0-1340 GCF_034497445.1 Halorubrum sp. AD140 | reverse complement strand
GTAGACCGAGATCCGAACCTCTCGCCGGCGCTTCCGGAACTGTTCCCCCTCCCGGTCGACCGGGCGGTCAGCTTCGAGGCGGAGTCGATATCGATCGCCGAGTACTCGGCAGTGAACGTTCGGAGTGCGAACGGCGACTTCGTGGCCCATCTCGATGAGCCGGCGGAGTTCCCGCACGGCGACTACTGCGTCGAGATCAACGGGGTGACGAAGGTGCTGTTGCGGATCGAGGATGCGGAGATCGCGGCGACCGGCATGGCCGGTCCCGAACCCGTCGAACTCGCGTTCGACCGCGCGCGGACGGTGACGGTCGGGGGGCGGTCGCTCCACACTCGGCCCGAGGCGACGATCACGGTCCCGGACGACCCCGTCGCGCTGACGGAGGCGGTGTCTGGGATCCGTGGAGGCGACGCGCTCGATATTCCCAGCCAGCTGACGGGCCCGGACACGGGGGTCGAAGTCGTCGTCCGCCCGACGTACGCCGACGTGTACCGCCTCTCGACGCTGTCGTACTACCTCGGCGCCCGGATGGTCACGGGCGAGGCGCCGGCGATCCGACTCGACACGGGGTACGAGGAGCGGCTCCCGACCGAGGGCGACGCGCTCGAACGGCGGGTCGAGGACCTGTTCCGGACGTGGTTCTTCCTCGACACGCTCGCCCGGACAGAGGGCTACGTCCCGTCGGACCGATACGAGTACGAGCAGGTCGGTTCGGAACTCCCGTTCTACCCGCCGAACCTCGCGGACCTGTCGATGAGCGAGCGGCTGATGGAGTACCTGGAGGTCGACCCCGAGACCGTCGCGCCGTACGCGCCGGCGTGGTCGACCGAGGCCGTCCTGCGGCCATCACCCGAGGGGGCGGAGTTGCTCCCGCATCTCGCTCGCCTTCTGGCACCGGTTCGCGTCCGCGGGACTGACGGCTCGGAACGGCCTGACGCGCCGGTCGGGTTGGCGAGGTCTGGCTGGTCAGACGGGGACACGGAGCGCCCTTCAGACCCCGCGACAGAACCGATTCCGGCCGGGAATTCGGTCCTGACGTCCACGGCGTATGAGAACCGACTGCGGCGCGAAGTAACCGATCGCGGCGACGTGACCGTCGCCTTCCTGCTGGAGACCGCGGAACGTGCGCGATCCGTCCGAGACTCGTTGACGACCCCCGGAGTTCCGGACGGGATCGGCTCCTGGTCGGTACACGTCGCCCCGGACGGAGACACGGTCGCCGAGGTCCTCTCCGACCCCGCGCTCGATATCGTTTTTTGCGATCTGCCGGCGGGTGACGGCGTCGTCGAGGCCGCAGACGGTACAGTCGACGTGACCGACCTGAACACCGGCTCAGATCC
>NZ_JAXRUU010000210.1:0-1346 GCF_034497445.1 Halorubrum sp. AD140 | reverse complement strand
TGAGCGAGGAGTCGATCGAGACGTTCGCGGCGCTCTCGGGCGCCGAGAACCCGATCCACCTCGACGACGAGTACGCCGCCGAGACGATGTTCGGCGGCCGCGTCGCGCACGGGATGATCTCGGCCGCGGTCGTCTCCGGCGCGCTCGCGCTCCTCGATGAAGAACAGGTTGGGGCCGCCGTCGAACAACTCGACGTCGGCGTGCGAGAGCAGCTCCCCGAGCAGCTCGGCGTTCTCGGCCGGGAGGACGCGGTCCGCCGTCCCGTGGAAGACGAACGTCGGGACGGAGAGCGCGCCGAGCCGGTCGGACGCGTCGAACGCCGCCACGGCCGCGGCCTGCGCCTCGCGCCCCGCCGGGGTCGCGTCGCCCGCTAACCGCCAGTCGACGATGCGCTCGATGAGCTCGGGCTCGCGGTCGCAGAAGCCGTCGGAGACCGCCGGCTCCATCAGGTAGCGGATCCGCTCGCGGGGGTCGGCGTCCTCCGGCGCGGAGAAGATGTGTTCCTGTACTTCCCGCGGTGTCTCCGCCGCGTCGTCGCCGCCCGGCGAGGTACACAGTAGCGTCAGGGAGGCGACGCGGTCGTCCGAGAGCGCCAACTCCTGCGCGATCATCCCGCCCATCGACGCGCCGCAGACGTGGACCGCCTCAACGTCGCGGTCGTCGAGGACCGCGGCCGCGTCGGCCGCCATCTCGGCGACGGTGTACGGTCCCTCCGGGACGTCCGAGTCCCCGGTTCCCCGGTTGTCGGGGCGGAGGACCTCGTAGTCGTCCGCCAGCGCCTCGGCGAGCCACCGCCACATCCACCGGCCGTACCCGAGCCCCTCGAGCAGCAGCACGGTCGGTCCGGTCGGGTCCCCGTCGACGGCGTAATCGATCGTCACGCCGTCCCGTGTCACGTCTGGCATACTCAGATCGACCACGGCGTCCTCCATCAATCCGGGCGTTAACGTTTCAACCACCTCCGACGAGGACGCGTACACTTAGATCACGTGGGTTATATTTTTTGCCATGTCGAGCGAGTCACCCGATACGCCGTCGGAGTTCCGCGTCAGACTGCCGGTCGGAAGGCTCGAAGGATATATCGGTGGGCTCTTCGCCCTTCTTTCGGCGATCGGTGCGTTCGTGGGCGCGGCAACGCTGTTCTTCTGGGTGTCCCTCGTTCTCAAATCGACGATGGACAACGACCCGATCAGTCTGTATACGGGCGTCTTCGGTCTCGGCTTCGGCGTGCTACTGCTCGCGGGGCTTCTCTCGCTCCTGTACGAGTTCCGACCGGGGAACGTCGACGGATAGCGGGGACTGCGGCGTGTGCGGCCGGTCGAGGTGCGACTCGGACTCGGTCGGTC
>NZ_JAXRUU010000209.1:0-1353 GCF_034497445.1 Halorubrum sp. AD140 | reverse complement strand
ACGGCGCCTTCTCCGGCGAGCACGGCGACGGGCTCGCGCGCACCGAGTTCAACCCGAAGATGTACGGCGAGGGACTCTGGGGGGCCTTTCAAGAGCTGAAGTCCGCGTTCGACCCCGAGTGGCGCATGAACCCCGGGAAGGTGGTCTACGTCGACGGCGAGACCGCCGCCGAGCGGGGGTATCCGGAGGCCGCCGCCGACACCGACATGCGCGAGAACCTCCGGTACGGGCCGACGTATCAGTCGGTCGAGCCGCAGACGGCGCTGGACTTCTCCGACGAGGGCGGCTTCTCCGAACTCGTCGAGCTGTGCAACGGCTGCGGCACCTGCCGCGAGACCGACTCCGGGACGATGTGTCCGACCTACCGGGCCTCCGGCGAGGAGATCCAGACGACCCGCGGCCGGGCGAACATGCTCCGGGCCGCCATCAGCGGCGAG
This sequence comes from Halorubrum sp. AD140, assembly GCF_034497445.1. Lineage (NCBI taxonomy): Archaea > Methanobacteriati > Methanobacteriota > Halobacteria > Halobacteriales > Haloferacaceae > Halorubrum > Halorubrum sp. AD140. The sequence goes on along the minus strand of NZ_JAXRUU010000209.1, from coordinate 916 downwards.
CTCGACGACGAGGCGATCCACTCCGAGCGGTTCCAGGCGGAGGTGTTGGACCTCTGTGTCGGCTGTAAGGGGTGTCAGAGCGACTGCCCCACCGGCGTCGACCTCGCGAAGCTGAAGGCGGAGGTGAAACACGACCACCACGAGCGGGAGGGGGCGGGGATACGCGAGCGGCTCTTCCGCGACGTCGACCGGCTCTCGGCGCTCGGGAGCCGGCTCGCGCCGCTGTCGAACGCGGCGGCGAAGGTCCCCGGCGCCCGGGCGGCGATGGACGCGCTCGCCGGGATCGCCCCCGAGCGCGCGCTGCCGACCTTCCGCTCCGAGAGCTTCGAGGAGTGGTTCGCGGCCCGCGGCGGCCCAGCTGTCGACCCGGGCGACGCGGTCGACACGGTCGCGCTGTTTCCCGACACGTACACCAACTACAGCTATCCGGCGGCCGGGAAGGCGGCGGTCCGCGTCTTGGAGGCCGCGGACGTCCGCGTCGAGGTCCCCGACGACCTCGCGCCCTCCGGCCGCGCCGCCTTCTCGACGGGGTTCCTCGACGCGGCCCGAGAGCGGGCGGCAGAGAACGTCGCGGCGCTCGCACCTCGCGTGCGCGAGGGGCAGTCGGTCCTCTTCGTCGAGCCCTCCGACGCGGTGATGTTCCAGGACGAGTACCTCGACCTCCTCGACGGCGAGGACGTCGAGGCGGTGTCGGCGGCCGCGGCGGGCGTCTGCGAGTACCTCGACGCCGGTCAGGTCGACGAGCGGCTCCCGTTCGACGCGCCGGCGGAGACGCTCACCTACCACGGCCACTGCAACCAGAAGGCGACGAACAAGGACCACCACGCGGTCGGCGTCCTCCGGCGCGCGGGCTACGGCGTCGACCCGCTCGATTCCTCCTGTTGCGGCATGGCGGGCTCGTTCGGCTACGAGAGCG
>NZ_JAXRUU010000208.1:0-1359 GCF_034497445.1 Halorubrum sp. AD140 | reverse complement strand
TGGGCGGAGAACGTGTTCATCCAGGACGTCGAGATCGACGACGTCTCCGACGAGTTCGGCGTGTTCGGCGTTCACGGGCCCAAGTCGACGGAGAAGGTCGCGTCCGTCCTCGGGGGTCCCGGCGCGCCCGAGGAGCCGCTCTCGTTCGTCCGCGGGTCGATGGTCGACGCCGGCGTCACCGTGATCGCGACGGACGCGCCGCTGGGCGAGGAGGGGTACGAGATCGTCTGCGGCGCCGCCGACGCGGGCGACGTGTTCGACACCCTGATCAACCGCGGGCTCAACGCCGCGCCGTTCGGCTACCGGACGTGGGACGCGCTCGCGACCGAGGCCGGGACGCCCCTCTTCGAGTACGAGCTGGCGGGGACGGTCCCGAACGTCCTCGGCCTCCGCAACGCCCTCGACTTCGAGAAGGGGTGTTACGTCGGTCAGGAGGTCGTCTCGCGCGTGGAGAACCAGGGGCGACCGAGCCGGCGGCTCGTCGGCCTCGAACTCGACGGCGTCGCGGCGGCGGTCGCCGACATCGACGCGAACGCGGACCCGCGGGGGATCGACGACGCGCTCCCCGCGGCCGGCGCGGCCGTCTTCGACGGCGACGAGGCGATCGGCGAGGTCACCCGCGCCGCGGTCGGCCCCGCGACGGAGGTCCCGACCGCCCTCGCGCTCGTCGCGTTCGACGCCGACCGCGGTGCGGTCTCCGTCCGCGTCGACGGCGAGGAGGTCCCGGCGACCGCCGTCGACCTCCCGTTCGTGGACGGCAGCGCGGAGTCCGCGCGGCTGCCGGCGTATCCGGAACCCTGCGCCTGAGACGGGCGGGGCGGTCCGAGCGCCTCACACGACGAGGTCGACAGCGAAGTAGACGCCGAACCCGAGCGCGAACGCGCCGACGAGCGACCCGACCCACGCGAGCACCGTGTACCCCATCTTCCTCCGGCTCACGCCCGCGTCGCCGGCGGCGTAGCCCGCGCCGACGATCGCGGAGACGATGATCTCGTTGAACGAGACGGGGATCCCGAAGGCGACGGCGGTCTGCGCGATCGCGAACGAGGGGATGAGCGCGGCGATCGACCGACGCGGTCCCATCGAGGCGTAGTCCTGGGCGATCGCTTTGATCATCCGCGGCGCGCCGGTCCACGACCCGGCTAACAGCCCGACGCCGCCGCCGACGAGCAGCGCCCACACCGGGACACCGACTTCGCTGAAGATCGGGACGAGCGGGCCGATCGCGAGCCCGACCTGCGACCCGCCGGCCGAGAACGCGACGAGGCCGCCCATCGCGAGCAGGAACCGCCGCTGGGCGCCCTCGCGGTCGCGGCCGAGGTCGACGTACACGGCCACCGCGACGAGCGCAGCGAGCGC
>NZ_JAXRUU010000207.1:0-1360 GCF_034497445.1 Halorubrum sp. AD140 | reverse complement strand
TCGCCTGCGCCGCCCTCGCGACTGCCCCTTCGAGTCCCACCCCGCACCGCACAGCACCGCACCTCACGCCTCCCCAACCTCGCGGTTCGCGCTCTGCGAGCGCTCACCGCGTCCCTCGCGCGTGCTCCTCGGCCGCAGAGCGGCCTCGAAGGCACGCGCCACCGCACGGGCCGGCTACCGATCACCCTATCAAACCCTTCCCGCCGTGCTGGATCCGGCGAAAGCCAAAAGACCGCCTCGCCCCGACAACGCGTATGAACGAGCCCGGCACCGAGGGCGTGCTGCTGGACCAGGCGACGCTCCACGGTCGGCTCGACGACGCTCCCGAGTGGCTCCGAGAGCACTACCGCACGTTCCGGGAGTCGATGCTCGGCGAGCGCGACGGGTCGCCGTTCCCCTGCTACTTCGGCATCGAGGTCGAGCGCGAGGGCGACCTCCTGTACGCGGCCTGCGAGTCGACCACGGACCCAGCCGCGCTGTTGCGGTTTCGGGACGTCCTCCTCGAATACCTCAGCACGTATCCCGACCACGCCGACCGCTCGCCGCTCGCGGTGTTCTTCAGACCCCCGGAGGGCGACCGCGGCGAGGCGCACTACCACGAGCGGCTCTGGCACGTCTTAGAGTTCCTCCACGTCCACGACCCCGAGCCGTGGCCCGACGACATCCCGACCGACCCCGACACGCCGCGGTGGGAGTTCTGCTTCGGCGGCGAGGCGCTGTTCCCGACCTCCCGGGCGCCTTTCTACGAGGAGCGGAAGAGCCGATACTCGCCGGTCGGCCTGGAGATCACCTTCCAGCCCCGCGCCGTCTTCGAGGGGATCACCGCCGACACCGAGGCCGGCGAGCGCGCCCGCGAGGCGATCCGCGACCGCATGGGCGACTACGACGGGGTCTGCCCCCACGCCGACCTCGGCGACTGGGGCGTCGAGGGCGACCGAGAGTGGCGGCAGTATCTCTTCCGCGAGGACGACGACGCGAGCCCCGACGCCTGTCCCCTGTCGCCGACCCGCGAACACCCGAAGGCGCCCGAGTCCCTGCTCGAACGCGGCGCGTGGCGGCGGTTCGCGGGCGACGCCGACGCGGGCGACGCCGACGCGGGCGATCACGACGCCTCCGTCGCCGCGGGGCGCGGCGATGACTGACGACCCGGCGGACGACGACGCGGCCCGCGCCGCGGCTGTCCCCGACGACGCCGTCCTCCTCCTCGTCGACTTCCAGACCGGCTTCGACGAGCCGGGGTGGGGCGAGCGCAACAACCCCGACGCCGAGGCGGTCGCCGCCGCGCTCCTCGACCGCTGGCGGACCGAGGGTCGGCCCGTCGCGCACGTCCGACACGCCTCGACGGAGCCGGACTCGCCGC
>NZ_JAXRUU010000206.1:0-1362 GCF_034497445.1 Halorubrum sp. AD140 | reverse complement strand
CCTCGATGAGGGCGACGTCGAGACGCTCCGGGGCGACATGACCGAGGAGCGCACCCGCCACTACCTGCGGGAGGCGGTCGGCGAGGGCGGCGCGGACGTCGTCGCGAGCGACATGGCGCCGAACATGACCGGGGAGTACTCCCTCGATCACGCCCGCTCGGTCCACCTCGCGCGGCAGGCGCTCGACACCGCCGAGGAGCTGCTCGCGCCCGGCGGCGACTTCGTCGTGAAGGCCTTCCAGGGGGAGGACCTCGACGCGTTCCGCGACGACGTGGCGGCGTCGTTCCAGTACGTCCGGACCGTCTCGCCGCCCGCCTCGCGGGACTCCTCCTCCGAGGTGTACCTCGTCGCGAAGGGGTACACGACCTCGCCGGTCGCCGAGGGCGACCGGATCGAGGTGACCGTCGAAGAGGAGGGCGACGAGGGCGACGGCATCGCCTACGTCGAGGGGTACACGCTGTTCGTCGACGGCGACGTCGGCGAGACGCTCGCGGTCGAGGTCACCGACGTCAAGCCGCGGTTCGGCTTCGCGGAGCCGGTCGACGGCGGCGAGTCGATCGCGTCGAACTGAGCCCTCACGGTCGGTGGATCGCCCGTTCTCTGGCTGACCGTCCGCTCTCTCGGTCGACCGTCCGTTCACCCGGCCGGAACCCGCGCACCTTCGCTGCCGCTATCAGCCGGGATAATTCGACTCTGAATCTTATATACCCCGGTCGGCGAGTGACGACAAATGGACAGTGACGGCGCACGCTTCGAATCCGAGGGCGGTTCCGCCGAGGGGGACGACCCGACGGCGACGACCGACGCGGACGCGACCACCGACGGCGGGGTCGCGTCCGGCGAGACGACGACCCCTCGGACCGGTGCCGATGAGGACGTCCCGGTGTCGGCGTTCCGCGAGGCCGCGGAACGGCTCGCCGACGGTGACCTCGGGGCGCGGTTCCCGGCCGAGGACGCGGAGGGCGAGGCGGCGGCGCTGGCGGCGACGCTCAACGAGTTCGTCGACGGGATTACGGAGACCGTGGCCGCCGTCGACGGCTTCGGCGACGAGGTCGCGGGCGCGACGGAGCACGTCCGGTCGAACGTCGACCGCGCGAAGGCGCAGAGCGACGAGGTGTACGCCGCGGTCGACGACATCGAGGGGGCCGCGACCCGCCAGCGCGACGACATCGCGGCCGCGACGAGCGAGCTCCAGACCGTCTCGGCCGCCACCGAGGAGGTCGCCGCCTCCGCGGACGAGGTGGCCGAGACCGCGGCCGGCGTCGCCGAGCGAACCGACGAGGGGACCGACGCCGCGACCGCCGCCATCGAGGAGCTGCGCGTCGTCGACGAGCGGACCGAGGAGGCCCTCGTCCGGGTCGA
>NZ_JAXRUU010000205.1:0-1364 GCF_034497445.1 Halorubrum sp. AD140 | reverse complement strand
TGCTCGGCGGCGCCTTCGACCGGCGCGCGGTCGCGGTCGTCGTCGCGGCCGCGCTCGTCCCCTGGCTCGACGCGGCCGCGAGCCTCGTCGTGCCGGGCGCGACGAACGCGCTCCTCCACGCGGTCTGGGCGCCGCTTCTCGTCGGCGGGCTGCTGTACTGGGACACCGTGCGCCGACCTGCGAGCGCGTCGGCGCTCCGCGATCGGTTCGGTCGCCGCGGCGTGCGGGTAGCGTGGGTCGCGCTCGCGTCGTTCGTCGTCGCCGGGATCGGGTCGGCCCTGTTCGCCGGCGAGGGCGCGGCGCTGCTGTACCCCCTGGAGGACGCTCGCTACGTCGTCCGCGGGCGGCTCGTCTTCTCGACGCGGGAGGGGGTCGTCCAGACGTTCCTCGCGCTCGGCGGCGACAGTCCGGGGATCCTGCCGCTGGAACGGGCCGGCGGGGCGGTCGCGGACCCGGTCGGCTCGTGGGTCAACCCCGACGGGCGACCCGGCCTCGACCCGGGCGCCGGCCGCGAGGTTCGCTTCGTCGACGGCGGGTGGCAGTTAGTCGTCGTCGTCGCCGCGGTCGCGACGCTCGCGGTCCGGTTCGGGTCTCGCGATCGGGGCTCGGAGGTGACCCGGTAATGCCCTCGACGGTCGTCCACGCGGGGTTTGCGCTGCTGCTCGCGGCGGGGCTGCTCGGGGCGTACTACGACCGGCGGGCGCTCGCGGTCCTGCTCGTCGTCCTCGTGCTCCCCGAGGCCGACAGCTTCCTCGGGGTGGTGATGGCGGGCGCACACCGCACGGTCGGGCACAACTTCGTCCTCCCCGCGGCCGCCGCGCTGGCGCTGTACTACGACACGCGCGTGCGGGAGCGGTCGTGGGTCCGCGGGCGGCTCTCGCAGCGGTGGATCGCGGTCGCGTGGGTCGCCCTGTTCGTCCACGTCTTCGCGCACGTCGCGCTCGACTGGACGCACCTCGACGGGGTGAACGCGTTCTGGCCGCTCCGCGACCGCTTTTTCCACCTCGGCGGCGAGATCCGCTACTCGACGGCCGACGGGTTCGTCCAGACGTTCGTCGACGTGCGCGTCGACCCGGAGGCGGGGTCGAGCACCGTCGACGCGGGCGCAGGCGGCACCAGCGAGTCGGTCCACGTCAGCAACCCGGTCCAGCCGCGCGACCCGGACGTCGACGTCGAGGAGCCGGTGGACCGGCGGTTCCCGGTCGCCAACAGCGGGTGGCGGCTCTACCTGATCGGGCTGGGCCTGTTCGCGCTCGGCGCCCGACGGCTCCAGGGCGACGGCGTCGGGGACGACGCCTGACGGGGGCGAGCGGATCGGACGACTGCGACGCCCCTAACATGGTATGACCGCAGGGTAAACCTCT
>NZ_JAXRUU010000204.1:0-1368 GCF_034497445.1 Halorubrum sp. AD140 | reverse complement strand
CGAAGTTCTGCTCCGTTTGGTTGTTCTGGGTCTTGTTGACTGTCTTTGAGGTGGCTTTGGTAGCTTTGCCGACGATGGTCTGTGAGGCTCCCCAGACCTGGTACGGGATCAAGAGTAGGAGGGTGAGTGATGCGACTCCGAGGATCCAGTTTGACGTTGATTGTATGACGGTGGTTCCCTGGCCGTCCATTAGTGCGAGGGAGAACCTGAGGGCGAGCAGGTCCAGTGGTGCGATCATCAGGGCGGCGAAGTAGCCGGCGATGAAGGTGTCCGCGTATCTCCTTATTCGTGGAAGGCTCCAGACCAACGCTAACAAGGGTGAGATTGCGGCGGCGAACATGATGTAGACCATTCTGATGATCATCAGGATGACGACCGCAGCCAGTAGGAAGGACTGGATAACCCAGGCCAGGACTAAGCCGGTCGAGAGGCCTATCATCTCGGTGAACGACTGTTCGAATAATTGGGGTGTGAACGCGTGTACGAGCGCGTCCGTGAACTCTACCGTTAGTTGAAGCAGTGGTAGGGAGACGAAAGAGAATGCTAATGCGATGAGGATCCGGGGCAAAATCAAGCGGACCTGGCTGTAGGTGATGCCGAGGACCGGGCCGATCATGTAGAGGAGGCCTGCTGCCATGAACGCCAGTGTGGATAGCAGGATCACCAGTACCAGGACCTGGCTGTGAATTTCTTCGACCGCGGGGTTCGGGTAGACACTGGGTGTCGTGGTCAGCAGTTTTGCCAATACGTTTAGCAGGACTTCTCCCAGTGAACGGAACGGGTCGAATAGGACGTCCAGCAGGACTTCTGTCAGGGTTTGATCCCAGTCCCCGGTGAACTCCTCGAAGGCCTCTGTCAAGTCATCTATCGCATCGGTGATCGAGCTCAGGTCGATGACTGGGTCGTCCTCTTCGTCTTCTTGTGCTGAGGCCGTGCCAGTCGCTAACAGCAATCCGAGGAATGCGGATAGACGCGTGTGCGCGTTCACGTACATAGCGTGGTCCCCAGTTGTGAGACGAGGAAGTCGACGATCAGCTGTGCCGAGAGCAACAGTACTGAGCCGATGAACACATTTTTTGCGACCAGCTTACCCCGCCGCGAGTTATCCTGGCCCGGGAGCATCAAGAATAACGCTGCGACCAGAAACCCGAGCGTGCCGAGGCCTACGCCTGCGATGAACGCGAGCTCAACCAGTGAATCCAGCAGGCCTAATAGTGGTTCGAAGCTGGATGGTGTTTCGCACCCGAGTTCGCTTTGGGTGGTCAGCGGTTGTAGGCTGATTCCGGGCTTCATACACGGCGGTTGGGTTGGTTGGAGGTTGTAGGGCGATGAAACGGGACATGGCTGTAGGATTTGACAGGGTCTGTC
>NZ_JAXRUU010000203.1:0-1374 GCF_034497445.1 Halorubrum sp. AD140 | reverse complement strand
GTCGAGGAGTACGCCGACAGCGTCGTCGACCTCACCGACGGGGTGTTGACCGGTGGGATACCGACCGGCGGGCTGCCGACCGACGGGCTGCCGAAGGGAGAGAAGGGGGACGACCGATGAGCGACGGGGACGGTCGAGCGGCGAGCGAACTCGCCGGCTGGCTCCGCGGCTGGCGGCCCGCACTGTCGTTGGCCTCGCGGAACCTCCGGCGGAACCGGGTGCGGACGGTGCTGGCGGTGTTGGGCGTCTGTATCGGCGTGCTCGCGGTCGCCGCGCTCGGCATCTTCGGGAACGTGTTAGCGCTGGGCGCCGACGACGCCATCGGCGATATCGGGACGCAGGTCGTCGTCTCGCCGAACAACGACGCCGGCGTGGAGTCGCTGTCGGACGCGGACGTGGCCTCGATTCGGCGCGCGGTCGACGGGGCCGCAGGCGGCGGGGCGGCGGTCGTCCCGCTCTACTCCGACAGCGCCACGGTCGCGCGGCAGGGCGACCAGTCGTTCGCGACGGTGTACGGGATCGAGGAGCCCTCGCTGGCGTACGAGGCCGCGGAGGGCAGACTGCCCGACCGACACCGACAGGGCGCGATCCTCGGGGCGGGGATCGCCGAGGACCTCGACGCCGGCGCGGGCGACACCGTCGAGATCGCGGGCTCGCAGGTGCGGGTGATCGCGGTGTTGGTCGAGAGCCAGACGTTCAGTCCGGTGGCGCCCGACGACGCAGTCCTCCTCCCGGAGTCGGCGTTCTCGGCCGACGGCTACGCGCAGGCGCTCGTCGTCTCCGACTCGGGCGCCGAGGACAACGCCGCCGCGGGCGCGATCCGCGAGTCGGTGAACGCGCGCGAAGACCGAGTGGAGCTGTTCGAGCTGGCCGCGATCGTCGACGAGATCAACGAGTTCTTCGGCCTGCTGTCGACGTTCCTGCTCGGGCTCGGCGCCATCTCCTTAGTCGTCGCCGGCGTCTCGATCCTCAACGTGATGCTGATGAGCACCGTCGAGCGCAGACAGGAGATCGGGGTGATGCGCGCGGTGGGCGTCGCGCGCCGCGACGTGTTGCGCGTCCTGCTCGCGGAGGCCGGGCTGATCGGCGCGGTCGGCGCCGCGGCCGGCACGCTGCTCACCGTCCTGCTCGTCGCCGGCCTCGTCCTCGCGACGCCCGCGGTCGACGCCGCGCTCGTGCTCGACCGGACGAACGCCTACTACCTCATGCTCGCGCTCGGGTTCGGCGTCGGCGTCGGGCTCGTCAGCGGCGCGTACCCCGCGTGGAAGGCGGCCAACGAGCGGCCGGTCGAGGCGCTGCGGAACTGATTCTGTGCGATCGCCGACCAGCCGCACCGCTCCGTACTATTTAAAACCCGAACGGCGCGCCGGCGAG
>NZ_JAXRUU010000202.1:0-1378 GCF_034497445.1 Halorubrum sp. AD140 | reverse complement strand
GACAACATGATCAGCTTCGACCTGAGCGACTTCGCCGACTTCTTCGAGTCGAAGGGGACGCCGACGCTGGCCGCCTACGACGTCGAGGACCGCGAGCGCGCGAAGTCGTACGGGCTCGTCCAGCTGGACGGCGACGAGGTGACCGACTTCCAGGAGAAGCCCGACGACCCGCAGTCGACGCTCGTCTCCATCGCGTGCTACGCGTTCCCGGCCGAGACGCTCCCGAAGCTCACGACCTACCTCGACGACGACAACAACCCCGACGAGCCGGGGTGGTTCCTCCAGTGGCTTCAGGGGCGCGGCGCGGTCCACGCGTACACCTTCGACGGCGCGTGGTTCGACATCGGCACCGCCGACAGCTACCTCGACGCCGTGGAGTACGCCCTAGACGGCGGGACGCTCGTCGCCGACGACGCGACCGTCGAGGAGAGCGACCTCGGCGACGTCGTCCACGTCATGTCGGGCGCGACCGTCACGGACTCGACGCTCGCCCGGACCGTCGTCTTCGAGGACGCGACGATCACCGGCTCCGAGGTCCGAAACTCCGTGATCGACACGGGCGCCGTCTTGGCGGGCGTCGACTTCTCCGGCGCGCTGATCGGCTCGTACACCTCGATCACCGAGGGCGACGACTTCTGAACGCGACCGGCGCGCTCGGTCCCGTTCCGGCCGCGCTCACTCGCCGTTTTCGCCCGTGCCGGAACGCTCTCCGGTACCGGCCTGTTCGTGCGTGTGGTGGTAACAGTCGAGCGCTGGGTCGCCGTCGTCGGTCGCCGGATCGAAACACACCCGCTGGTACCGCTCGTTGTCGAGCAGATTCGCCACGAATCCGCCCGTGTGTCGCGAGACGGAGTCGTACGGGTCGCCGCAGGCGGGACAGGTCGCCGGCGGGTCGTCGGGAACGTGCATGAGGCGTCGCGAGCGGAGCTACGACCGCGAGGCTGAAAACGGCCCCGCCGAGACGCGGGACGCGCCGCGGTCAGGAGCCGTTCGAGCCGTCGCCGCTTCCGCCCTCGACGCCGAGCGCGTCGAACAGCTTCCGGCGAACCGCCTCCTCGGTGAGGTGGAGGAGCGTGTCGCGGTTCTCGCCGCTCGCCTCGATACCGGTGAAGATGCCGAGCGGAATCTCGAGCGACCCCTGCGTCGAGTGGCCGGCGGCGTCGCCCATCTCGGAGAACGCCTCGTCGAGGACGTTGCCGATGTTCAGCCGGATGTCCTTCGAGCGGGCCGCGAGGTAGATCTTCTCGTCGGCGATGCCCAGCACGGCCGTCGTCGTTATCCCCTCTAAGTTGAGTAGGTGTTGGGCGGCCTGCGCGAGCGCCTCGCGGTCCCGGATGAACCCGGCCGTCGAGAAGAGGTGGCTCCCCTGCACCTCGCG
>NZ_JAXRUU010000201.1:0-1384 GCF_034497445.1 Halorubrum sp. AD140 | reverse complement strand
ACCATGATCAGATGGTTCCAACTGATTCTCAATCACAACGGTTCTATTATCATCAACGACTTCCGCAAGGATATCCATCCTATATCTGCCAACGGATTTTTCTATTTGTATAACTGACAAATCCAAACCAAGTGTATCTTCTAACCGTGAGACCTCGTTAGAGCGGATCTGATTAGCTAACCAGGGGGTGAAATCACGAGCCTCGTGTTCCCAATACTCGCTGACATTTTGGGTCTCAAGCGATGCAAACTGTATCACAATTGAATAGACTACATTCGAATTAATATTCTTTTTGCCCCGCGAGCATACAGAAGATTGGGTCAAAAATTAAATATCGCTGCTCACCACTCACGCTAAATCTAGTTCCCCACTATTTATTTTGCTCACGTTTCTGCTTGTATTCACACAGCTCAGAGGGCTCTTACCGAACTGAGTAAAATAGCACTCTGAGAATTATAGCATCCCGCCGTCCGCTCACGCTCCCAACATTCAATATTCGCCGTCTCAAGCGTCTCAGTGAGAGGTTATTGATTGAGCACAGACATCAAAACTAACGAACTGCTAACTTCTCAAACTGGCTTAATTTGAAGATGCCCCTTCTTCGATCTCACCAATCAGATCGAAGCTTTGGCTGACCCGTCCCGAGCCACCTGGTTGAATCAGTGGATTGTGTTCATACTCCTCACGTAGATATTCCCCATATAGTATATGATTGACACGTACATTGAGCGCGTGAGCAAACGGTCCGGTCTGATACTCGGAAACTACTCGCACAGTCATGCCCACGATTTCCTCACCGGGGGTGAGGGAGGAGAGGGAGGTACCGCACGAGATAATGTGCCGTCGCATATCCTGATTATCACCCATGGACGGGCTTACTGCCCAGCGAGAAATGCGGACTGCGACAACTCTGTTTGCGGCCGCTTCTGTAACTGTGAACACCGCTGAATATTAGAGTGAATTGTTTTCAGAGGGTTCTAATGACAAAGAATATAACAAGTGAGTTACTTGTTTGTCAACAATGGATGCTGTGCTAAACCCGGATACTCGCTTCATCAACCACAAAATCAGTCCACCAGATGAAATTGTTCGTTGGTTGGCCCTCCCGCAGAGTAAGTCGCCAATTAAACGAGAAAGAGGCATAGGTCGGCTTATTGCGATGGATTGGGGGAATTATCCTATATCGACATCCCCTGATGAGGTTCGTGAACGGAAGGATCGAGCAGAATCGAACACGGGCTCGAACACGAGTGGACAAAAAGCTGAGCGCTCTTCCGAAGCAGATTGTTGGTCGGGTAGAGCTGTCGCTCTGAAAGCGTAGCGGGCAAGGGTGACGCGTTCGCGTCACCCGAACGCAATGTTCCCATTTGAATTGCTGAGTTCA
>NZ_JAXRUU010000200.1:0-1399 GCF_034497445.1 Halorubrum sp. AD140 | reverse complement strand
TCATTGAAGAACTTGGGGTGGAGAATCTCTGGAGGTTCGAGAGTGCCCAAATCAAACCAAACATCCCGATTTTCACAGGTCGCCCCAGTATTGTGTTCCTCACGCTCTCCCCACTTAATATACGCTAGTGCCCCAGAGTAGCCATCTCGTTCAAGTGTATTTTTCACTCTAGTAACTAAATCGGAGTCATTTGCGAGCCCAGCAGTATCACGCTCTACTTGTTGGACATAGTCGTGAATATCGAAAAAGTACTTCTGGGTATCCTCAAACCGGACAACACGTGAGTCCACATCACGAATACTTTTGATCGCCGGTAGTAGGAATCTCTCATCTATATCCCAGTCTTGGCGATCTTCTTCACTTACAAAGAAGAAATCAACTGCACCAGACATCTCTCCGCGTTTTATGTCGCCAATATCGTCTAGCGGAACGAGAGCCGGGTGTTCAAGCAATTCAATAAACTCACTTGGGGCCCGGATATATGGTAGAAGTTTACCCGGTCCAATGTCCATCAGATACGATTGATCAACAGCGGTTACGCGATAAGCCGGTCGATCCCGGATTTCCATATATGCGCCTTTAGGGGTCTGATAGTCCACCGAAACTGTATCAATAATATCCTCAGCATCCATTGACTCCCGTATCCGAATGAACGGAATTGTCGTGTCTTCACGTTCTTGTTGGTCTTCACACCGTTCAATCATTAGGAGGACAGTATCAACCAGTGCGTCCTCAAAAGCTCGTGATGTGAATCCAACAACACCCTCAATTTTGTAGTGATCAAATAGGAACTGCTGGAGGGATTCACCGTAGCGCGTGGTCAGCCATTTGTTTGGAACGATGAACGCGAGACGACCACCTTGTTTAAGAAATTGAGTTGCATGTGTGATGAAATACACATAAGCATCCGACTGCGCACTGATCGATTTCGATCCATCAAGATAGGTAGTGTATCCTTCTCTACCGAAAGCTCTGAGATGTGTCCGGAAGTGTTCCTTATTCGGATGTAGTTCTCCTTGACGAATATACGGTGGATTACCAACAACAGCATCAAACGTCCCGAGCTCTCCAGACTCCTCAGAATTATCAATCCGGCTATCAAGAAGGCGATTCGTTTCTGGATCAATATTAAAGAAACTGTCATGGAAGATGTGAAGCCGGTCCGTTTTTTCTTGAATATTCTGAGATGAGAGGTTTAGTGCCGTCAAATGGAGTGGGAAGCGGTTGATGTCAACTGCTACTAATCCATCAATGAGCTCTTGATGACTCGTATTCCCGTATAAATCTTTGAGAATATTATAACTTTCAACAGTAAATGTCACAATCCCACAGGCGGGATCAAGCACGCGAGGGCGTGTTTCTGACGGCTGACCTATTCCCTCCTCTGGCCGTGAAATAG
>NZ_JAXRUU010000199.1:0-1400 GCF_034497445.1 Halorubrum sp. AD140 | reverse complement strand
GATGTCGCGATCGTGGACTTCTTTGACAACGAAGTGGGCAGCAGCGTAGACGTACTTGTGAACGGCGTCGTCGAATCGATTTCGCCACGCCCGCGAGAACGCTGATTCGTCGGGCACTCGACTGAACCCGAGGATCGTCGCTACCTCTGGCTGCCGGGTGAGTCATCGAGAGAAGCAGGCGTATGAGTCACCCGATATCTCCATGAAAACGAACGAGAGCACCATCGCGCGAAAGGAGAGCGGCGCAGGATGCCACGCTGGATATCCGTCTTCAATCGCGTCAGTCGAATGTTCGAGGTTCTCGAATACGGTGACGAGGTCTAGTCCTTCGAGTTCGTTTCGGATGGCGATCCCGAGCTGGTACGCTTCGCACAAAGAGCGTGATCGTAGATGCTCGCCGGAAGCCATGCTATCAGAACCACTTATACGATTGCTGAGATGAATACGTCGATAAAGAGGCCAATCTACTCCATCTCAGTCATCTGGATACCCTCAACAAGAGATCTGTCGATGTCATCATATTCGATGGTTCGTCCACCGTGCTCGTCCGCGAACGCTTCGGCTTCATCGGTGTCGGAGAACGGCATCAGGTCCGGTCCCATCCCGCCCATCACGTCGGTTTCGACAGCCTAGGTAACCCCAGTCGCATCGCGGAAGGTATCGGGCGCGGTCGGTGCCGGGATCTTCTTTCGTTCCGTCTCCTCAGGAATCTCCCAGTCGACACGAGAGTAGTCTGTGACGTATATGGCGGTCGCCTCCGCGCCCTCGTCGCGCATGTCGAAGTGGTACGGGAAGAGTCCGTGTGCAAGCGTGTGGAACCAAGCGAGGTGCGCGGTGTCTTCGGACTCCTCGGCGGGCCCCTGTTTCGGTTCTGGGTGTGCGTCGGCGTAGAAAAGCTGTCCGTTTGGCCCGCCGTGGTCTCCGATCACCATCCCACCTTGGTAGTCCGTTTTCTGTCCCGACAGGGCCACCGGGTCGGGAACCGACTCGCCGCTCCCGCTGCGACAGCCGGCGAGACCCATCGCGATCCCCGCACCGATCGCGTGAATGGCGTGTCGATGTGATGGCGAGCCATGTTCGGAGCTGTGGTTCATATACTATCGTTTAGTCACGTACCGAATACGATTCTGGTGCGGCCGTCGAACGTCGTTTCCACGGAGAGGCGAGCAGACCGCAGACGTGTCAGTGCCCCATCCCGCCGAGCGGCTGGTAGTGTGGGAACATCGGATGCGGGATATGAACGCCGAGCGCCATCAGCCCGTGCGCGAACAGAACGTACCCCAGTACAACGAACACGACGCCGAGCAGCCGATGGACGCGACGCCGGTGCGTGACATCGATCGACTGGATGACCGTCCCGTAGAGGAAGACGGCCGGGATGGTCCCGATACCGAGAGCCC
>NZ_JAXRUU010000198.1:0-1406 GCF_034497445.1 Halorubrum sp. AD140 | reverse complement strand
CTATGTCCACCGACGACAGCAAACCCACAGCTGAATCGCCGAAGACCGAACCCGCACCGACACCGCTCGTCGCAGCGGCAGACGTATCGATTGCTGACCGACCAACAGTCCATGTGCCCGAGGAACGGCTCTATCCTTTGGCCGAACACGCGCGTCACATTGCGGACACGTGGTCTGGGACGCGTCGGGACCATCTGACTGGGCTGCTCGGGGAAGACGCATTTGCAAAGCACCTCGGTATCGCAGATCGTCTCAATGTCGAGGTCTACACCGACGGTGGTGACGGTGGGTTCGATCTCAAGTGTCGTGGTGCGACAATCGATGTGAAGACGGTTGGTCGACAGCGGTCTGACCCTGACCTCACCGTGGACGCGTACAAGCCACTTCACGCCGACTACTACGCACTGGCGTCACGCGTCGACGAGACGGACGTGCGACTTATCGGCTACGCCCCACGCCAGTTCGTTGCGAACGCATCAACACTCACCCACAAGGGCCGGCCGTATCACGTCGTCGAACAGGATTACCTGTTCCCGTTCCGCTAACACCACTACTATGCGCATCTAAAACACGTTTCTATTTTCTTTGCTGTCAAAAAGCTTATATTTATTAAAATTGGGGGCGACCTACTCCAAATAGTTCGTGTGCGGCTCTGCGCCCGATAGCTTCGAGTGTGTTCATGATCATCGTTTGGATGAACAGCCGATGGGCGATGACGTCGAACGGGGTGAACTCACAAGTTGGTCCGACACGGACACTCAGGAGGCTGGTGAGCGTGCTCCTGACCGCGTCGTCTGTCACGTCGACATGGACTGCTTCTACGCGTCCTGCGAGCGGCTGCGCCACGACGACCTCGACGACGAACCCGTCGTGGTCGGGATGGGGTACGAGCCGGGCGAGTCGATCGGCGCGGTCGCGACCGCGAGCTACGAGGCCCGCGAGTTCGGCGTCGAGAGCGCGATGCCAATCTCGAAGGCCTTGGAGCTCCTCCCCCGCCGCGCCGACGCGGACCCGGACGACCCGGACGCGCCGGATCCGGCGGAGACGGGCCGGTACCTCCCCGTCGACCTCGACTTCTACGAGGACGTGGCGAGCGAGGTGAAGGCGGTCTTACGCGACTGCGCCGACACGCGGCGGGAGGTGAGCAGCGACGAGGCGTACCTCGACGTCACCGACCGAACCTCGTGGGCGGTCGCGGGAGGTGGCGGCGTGACCGACGACGGCGCCGCCGCCCCCGAAGGTCCCCCGCCGAGCGGCGCCGCCGGCCCCGCCGAGGCGCGGACCCTCGCGGAGGGGTACGCCCGGCACGTGAAAGACCGGATCGAGCGGGAGGCGGGCGTGCCGGCGAGCGTCGGCGTCGCGCCGAACATGTCGGCAGCGAAGGTCGCCAGCGACGCCGACAAGCC
>NZ_JAXRUU010000197.1:0-1406 GCF_034497445.1 Halorubrum sp. AD140 | reverse complement strand
TGCTAGAAAACCTAAACCCCATCATTGGTACAACAACCCGATTGGGAAGTCTGGAGTAACTCTCTCGTTTGTGTTCAATTCTCGTGATAACGAGATTCGCACCCAGCTGATAATCGAGGATGACGCGGAGGGTTACTGGGAATTAGCAAATGAACGTGATGAGATCAATTCACAGATAGAGCAAGAACTGATTTGGAAGGGTCCTGAAAAGACAGACGCAGAACGGGAACGGAGCCGGATCTTTTTCAGAAAAGATGCAGACTTACAAAATACAGCACAGTGGGAGGAATATCAAGACTGGATGCAGGAGTGTGGAGAGATATTCCATGAGCACTTTCGTCACCGGGTACAACAACTGTAGAGCAGATACAAGCCGAACTGTTTATTAATTACAATTTAATGGCTCAGCACGGCTAGTGTCCTGACATCCTTCTAGGATGTGACCATCGGCGAAAAAATAAAAATTCGAATATCGAACAGTGGATAAAAAACAGTTAGCCAGATATGCCATTTCCGATATGTCTATAATGTCATGAATCTTCGTAATCGCATTCTTCGACACCATCCAAGTGCTGTATTGTGGATCTAATTATACTCACTGCTGCTTCGGGGTCGTACACACGTTTTTCTTGGGCTGTCCGCCTATCGTCGACCTCCTCAATACGTGATTCGGGAGCCTCAAGTTCATACGCGAGTGATTCGATATTGGCAAGATTTTTGATTAGAACCTCGCTATCGCCATGGTAATTTGTGGCTGGTCCTTCGGGATCGAAATAGTACTCTTCCTCACCTTCTGTGAATTTGATCATTGAGTGATTGTATGCAAGGGGGATTCCCTGAGTGAAATATATTTCAACAAGCTCAGGCTTGTGGTGACTCGTTGGTAATCCGGATCTAAGCTTAATGTGATGCTCATCGTCGTCACTCATCAATCTAACGTAGAGTTTTTGTGTGATATTTGAAGCAGTAGATGTGCGTTATCCGCTCCGTAGCTCTAGAGACGGGACGCTTACAGAGGGCAGTTCAATTGATTCGGTTGAGTGCTCGTGCGGCTTCCTCCTGTACTCTATCGTTCGGATCGGTATCTCGGAGTGTTTGGAGCCGGTCGACTGAGACTGGTGCGTGGGTGTTACCAATAAGGGTACAGGCGTTGGCGCGAACGGTTGAATCCTCGTCGTTGAGTGCGGTAGAGAGGGCTTCGTGTTCAGCTTTCACTGCGGAGGGATTTGCCTCGCCAGCTCTAAGAAGTGTGATTGTAGCGTTGCGCCGTGTATCCGCAGCGTCGTCGGTAAGACAATCAGCGATCTCGGTGGCGTGGTCGATCACGAGTGCCGGATGTTCCTGTGCGATGTCTCCAAGGAGCCCGACAGCATTCCTCCGAACCGGAGCATGTTCACTCGTCAGGA
>NZ_JAXRUU010000196.1:0-1409 GCF_034497445.1 Halorubrum sp. AD140 | reverse complement strand
ATCACCAGAAGTACAAACTCCGGTCCGTCTCCTCGCTCATGGACGCGTTTGAGGCGACGGGATACGGCGACGAGGAGTTGCGTGAGTCGCCAATCGCCGCCAAGCTGAACGGGTACGCCGCCGGACACGATGTTGGTGTTGCCGAGGAACTTCCGACACCCGATCGCAGGACGGCATAGACACAACGGATCTGTTGACGACGGACAGCGCCGTCAACGAGGAGCGGTCACACAGCGGACGCGGCTCTCTGGCGGCGACGGTTCCGACACGGTAAGGCCTGTACCGCTTGATCGAGACGCGGTCGCACGGTTGTTACCTCGTCCCCGGAGCGAAGCGGCCACCGTCGCGGGAACCCAATCTGTGTCGGTGAGTCCGTAGGCTTTCACCTGTCACGCATTAAACGACGCATGTGTCTCAGGACAAGTCCCATCAGTCCGTTACCGGTCTCGATGTGCTCATCTCCGGCGGATCGATGGGCGGACTCTTCACGGGGATTGCGCTCGCGCGGTCGGGTCACCGGCCGACGATCTACGAGCGGTCGGCAGGTGTGCTCGAAAGCCGCGGCGGCGGTATCGTCGCCCAACAGAACATCCGCCGGTTCCTCAGCGATCACGATATCGTTGACCCGGAGGAGATCACGACGCGGTCTCACGAACGTCGGTTTCTCACCGAGAGTGGGGACGTCGAACGCGCCGTGTCCGAGACGATGGTGTTCACGTCGTGGGACGCGCTCTATCGACGGCTCCGCGACGCCTTCCCCGACGAGCAATATCGGACGGGGACGGAGGTCGTGGCTGTAGAGCCCGAGACGGCCACCGTTACGACTGATGAGGGGACGGAACGGACGGGTGACGTGGTCGTCGCCGCCGAGGGTGGTCAGTCGACGACGCGAGCTCAACTCCATCCCGACGTGAAACTGGAGTTCGCATCATACGTCGCGTGGCGTGGCGTCGTCGAGGAAGCAGGCCTTCCGGCTGCGTGTGTCGAGGCGTTCGACGGGACGTTCACGTTCTTCCAAGGTGCCGACCAACTCATTCTCGCGTACTTCATTCCGGGCCCGAACGGCGAGACTGAGCCGGGGTCGCGTCGGCTCAACTGGGTGTGGTACGACACGCTCGACGGTCGGGATCGGGATGCGATATTCACGGACACGACCGGTACCGAACGGCGGTTCTCCGTTCCGCCGGGTCGGTTACGCGATCAGGTTCATCACCGACAGCGCGAACGCGCGGGGACACTCCCACCCGTGTTTGAGACGCTCGTCAGCGAGACACCCGACCTCTTCGTACAGGTGATTTACGACCTGACGGTGCCGACGATGGTCGCAGATCGGGTGTGTCTGCTCGGTGACGGCGCGTTCGTTGCCCGCCCACATACGGCAGCTGGGACTGCGAAGGCGGCAGGGGATG
>NZ_JAXRUU010000195.1:0-1415 GCF_034497445.1 Halorubrum sp. AD140 | reverse complement strand
ATATAGATAGGATATTAAAAGATGTTATCAGAGGGTATCGTACTCACATTTCACGTCTCGACCGTCTGACTCGCGTCTGGATCTGTCTGTTCGACCGGAACTGCCGTATATTCGACTGATACGTGTTCTTCAGTCCCTCGTACAGTGGCAATGAAAGACAGGAGAACGTCGTACTCACTTTCGAGTACGAACGTTTCGACACAGCCCGTCTTGTCCGTGAGACAGTTGTGTGAATTCGACCTGATCGAATCCTCAAAATCGTGTCGAATGTCCATCATCCGACGTTCGACTTCCGGCGTATCGTATGCGAAAACAGCAGTAACCGTCCCAAGAACAGTCTGTCCTTCGTATTCGGTCTGCTGATACTCATCGAGTAGTGACTGACATGCCTCTCGAATCACCTCGCTTCGACCAGTATATCCGTGTTCTTCCGCGAAACTGTCGAGGTCCTCGCGGAGTTGCTCCGTCATCGAAGAGCTCACGATTGGCATATATTAAGAAATAACTCAGAGATAATAGAGATAACGATATAGAAAATATTTTTAATAACTCTGTTCTGGCAGGATATCAGCGACTAGTGCGGACGAGGCTCCCCAAGTTCGGCCCGGATCTGTACAACGTACTCGACGAATTCGTGTGCTGTCCGTTCGCGTGGGCGCTCTACGTCGATCGCGACTGTCGACTGTACGGTTCCCGGGTCAGCATCCATAAGCGGGCGTAACCAGTCGTCGAACGTGCCGTTCCAGCCCATTAGCAACCCGAGTCCGATACCACAACTAGCTCCGAGGAGAAGGCCGGGAACGTAGTGGAACAATGTCTCTGTGAGGTGCGCAAGTCCAGTCGGTAGCACCAAATTTGATCCCGAGATGGGGACGACGATCGAGGTTGTGGTCGCGAACAAATCGACGAACGCGCGGACCGAGTCGAGCGGGCTTGGCACCAAGTACGACGGTTGAGTCACCATTGCGCCGACCCACCAGACGAGGAGGAACACGGCAAGTCCGCCCAGTCCGCGAAGGTACCATCGAAGGTCACTCTCGAAGCCCTGGGTACCCAGCGTGTCGGATCTAGTATCGGTATGCGTGCTCATTCCCGAGTGGTATCGTAGGGATCGAACGCAAAGAGGTTCTCAGTCGCGACCGGTTCCTCGATGTTGCCGACGTTCACGACGAATTCACCCATCGTCGCGGCTTGGTCAGTGATCGCGTGCGGATCCGAAAAGAAGTCCGACGCCTCGGACTCCATAGCGGCTCTCGCGAGGCCCTCGCTCACGCCGGAACCGATCACTGATGCGGCGTGGACGGCAGCCGTATCCGGTGTACCCCTCGTGAACTCGGTCGCGGCAGTGTGCTGTTCAACCAGAGACTGAGCGACCCCGCTGTTGTCGAGGACTCGGCGGTTCGCGAACAGTACCG
>NZ_JAXRUU010000194.1:0-1415 GCF_034497445.1 Halorubrum sp. AD140 | reverse complement strand
CGATCCCGCTTCGAGAACGAAACGAAGTGTGTCATCGTCGTTCGGGGCGTATCGGTTCCTCGAAACCGGTATTCGTTACTCGTCCCGTTCGTCGGTGGTGTCGGTCGGGTTCGACTCGCTGGGCAGCTGCGTCGGGTCCGCGGGCTCGGCGCCGTTCATCGAGTCGTCGCGTTCGAGCAGGTAGAGGAGGGGACCGAGGGCGGTCAATACGAGGACGCCGGGCAGCGGGGCGTCGGGAACGAGGACCAGCGTGACGAGGCTCGCGCCGCCGGTGAAGACGACGAGGGCGGCCCACGCCGCCGGCGACCCGAGGTCGACGCCGACGCGGACCGCGTCGCGGTAGACGACCGCGGCGATCAGCGCGACGGCGACGCCCCCGCCGCCGGCGACGAGCGCCGTGGTGACGGTCATACGAGCAGTTGGGGCGAGACGCGAAAAAGGGTGTCGCGAGCGAGCGCGGCTGGAAAAATCGGAGGGTGAGTGAGAGAAGCGGCCGCGGAAGCGGAGCTACGGCGCCTCGCCGGTCTCGATGCTGAAGGAGTCGCGCGGGTAGGCGACGCAGGTGAGCGTGTAGCCGTCGTCGATCTCGGCCGCCTCGAGCATCTGCTGGTTGTCGTGCTCGACGAAGTCCCCGCTCGGTCCGTCCGCGATCCGACCGGCACAGGAGACGCACTGGCCCTGCCGGCAGGCGTACGGGAGGTCCCACCCCTCGTCTTCGCCCTGGTCGAGGATGGGCTCGTCGTTCGAGAGCTCGACCGTCTCGCCCTGCTTGACGAACTCGACCTCGAAGTACTCCACCTCGTCTTCGGGGATGTCGCCGGGACCGGCGCTCGCGGTGCCGCCCTCTTCGAGTTCGCCCTCTTCGCCCTCCGCGCCGCCCGCCGGGATGGCGCCGCCGCCACCGCCGCCGCCGCCGACAGCGCGGTTACCCGGCTCGGGGAACTCCGTCTCTGGGACCGCGGACGCGCGGTGTTCGAGGACTTCGTCCGAGATGTCGGTCGTGGGTTCCCACCCCGTCCCCCTCACCGAGGTGATGAGGACCATGAGCAGCGTCGCGACCGCCGCGAGCACGATCGCGGGCGGATTCACGATCGCCGCGAGCACGATCGCCAGTGGGTTGAGCATACGAAGGGATATGGAGAGGTAGTTTAAGGCCGTTTTGATCGGTCCAATGGAGCGAGACCGTCGCGGGGAGCCGGAGCCGACGGGCGCCGCCGGGCGGCCACGCCGCGGAGCGGTCCATTTATCGGCCGAGCGGCCGACTGGACGGCCATGGAAGTGAAATCCCGGCACCACCTCCGGAGCGACGAGATCACGGCGATCCGCGAGGCGGTCGCCGACCATCTCGGGGTCGACATCGACGGCGACACGTTCGAGTTCGTGGAGTTCGTCGACGCCGGCTACGAGCTCGTCTT
>NZ_JAXRUU010000193.1:0-1424 GCF_034497445.1 Halorubrum sp. AD140 | reverse complement strand
CGCGGCCCCGCCGATCGGCCTCGTTCCGATCTGCGAGTCGCCCGCAGCGGCCCGCAACCCCGTGAAAACGGCTCACACGGGCCGTACGCGATACGATGGTTTTAAACGACGCTGGCGTGAATCGACACCCAATGGTAACCATCTACGACGTGCCGGCCGACGACCTCATCGAGGCCGTCGCGGCGCGACTTGAGGACCGCATCGACGAGCCCGACTGGGTCGAGTTCGCCAAGACCGGCGCCGGCAAGGAGCTCCCGCCGGAGCAGGAGGACTTCTGGTACGTCCGCTCCGCGAGCCTCTTACGGAAGGTCGCCCAGAACGAGCCGGTCGGCATCGAGCGGCTCGCGACCGAGTACGGCTCGAAGAAGCGCGGCTCGAACCGCTACTCGGTCCGCCCCGGCGAGCACGAGGGCGGCTCCCGCAAGCTCATCCGCTCGTCGCTCCAGGCGCTCGAAGAAGACGGACTCGTCACCACCGCAAGCGGCGAGGGCCGCCGCGTCTCCGACGAGGGTGAGGCGTTCCTCTCGGAGGTCGCGACCGAAGTCTTCGAGGACCTCGACCGGCCGGAACTCGAACGCTACGCGTAACCCGCTGTTTTGCTTTCGTCCGTTTGACCCCGTTAGCGGCCGCTATATCGCGTCGTACGGCCTTTAACTACGGCGCCTCGTCTCCGATGAATCTCTGACCGTTTCACCCAATATATCTTATTTTGCTATATGAAATTTCGTACACCCCTACGATATGATCCGCGTAGCTGACCAGTAGCTTGAATTTCGACGTAAAAAACACTGACACATCCAGAACATCGTCCATCAGGAATGCATCAGCCCCGTTATCGGGGTCCGAGGCCGCGGCATCGCTCGCGAGTTGGTCGCGAACAGCCTCCAATCGTGGCCGCTTCTCCTCACCGTAGGAACCGAGAACGAAGTAGGACGTGTTGTTGATAAATCGTCCGAGGCCCTCATGCATCGCGGTCTGGATTGCCTCGACCCGTTCTGGTGTGAGCGTCTCTCCCGGCTGATCACCCAATTTGTCGATGACGGCACGGGTAGCGTCGTCGTTGGTCATACTGGGTAGGATTCACTACCGCCACCTAACGGTACGGAAATCCGACCGGAAGTGGAATACGCGAGCACTCTGGCTACCACTTCGATATTCATCGAAATGGTTATGTCGCCGGGAGACAAACACCCATACGGCTCTGTTGAAATCCTATTCTTCAGATATATTCTCGTCTGAAACAGCCGGTCGGTGAAAACTGCGAGTGTATCAGAGTGTCTCGGTGGTAATCGACACATCACTTGGAGCAGTGACGGTGATTACGAGAACCTGCTGCTCATCAGAGGGGCTGAATGATACAGAATGTTCCGTAGTGACTCGTTCGTCATCTTGATGAATTGTAGCGTTGATGGTGTACTCCCAAC
>NZ_JAXRUU010000192.1:0-1426 GCF_034497445.1 Halorubrum sp. AD140 | reverse complement strand
CTCCGCCGGACTGACGACAACATCTTGGAGGAGGCGAACCAGGGCGACAAGGCCGCGATGACGAAGCTGCTCCACCTCGACGACCTCCCGCTTCTGGCGAAGTTCGCCCGCGAGCGGTTCGGGGTCTGAGGCGGCCGGGCGAGGGCGGCGGAGCGAGCGCGGGGTCGCGACGACGGCGAACCGCTTTTGCCGACGCGACGCGCACGGACCATCATGCTCGATTACGTTGGATTAGAGGCCGACCTCGACGAGGAGGCCCGGCTGATCCGCGACACCGCTCGCCAGTTCGTCGACGAACGGGTCCGCCCCGACATCGGCGATCACTTTCAGGCGGGGACGTTCCCGACGGACCTGATTCCGGAAATGGGAGAGCTCGGCTTCTACGGCTCGAACCTCGAAGGGTACGGGCTGCCGAACGTCTCCGAGACCGCCTACGGCCTCCTGATGCAGGAGCTGGAGGCGTGCGACTCCGGGCTCCGGTCGATGGCCAGCGTCCAGGGAGCGCTCGTGATGTACCCTATCCACGCGTACGGCAGCGACGAACAGCGGGAGCGCTGGCTCCCCGCGCTCGGCACCGGCGCGGCCGTGGGCTGTTTCGGCCTGACGGAGCCCGAACACGGGTCGGACCCCTCGGCGATGGAGACGACCGCGGAGCGCGACCGCGACGCGTACGTCCTCGACGGGTCGAAGACGTGGATCACGAACGCCCCCATCGCGGACGTAGCGGTCGTCTGGGCGCGTGAGACCTCCGCCGAGGGGAGTCCGGTCCGCGGCTTCCTCGTCGAGACCGACCGCGACGGCGTCACCACCAACGAGATCGACGACAAGCTCTCGCTGCGGGCGTCGATCACCGGGGAGATCAGCCTCCGGAACGTCTCCGTCCCCGCGGAGAACGTTCTCCCCGGCGTGAGCGGCATGAAGGGACCGCTGTCGTGTCTCACGCAGGCGCGCTACGGGATCGCGTGGGGAGCGGTCGGCGCCGCCCGCGACTGCTTCGAGCAGGCCCGGGAGTACGCGCTCGACCGCGACCAGTTCGGCGGCCCGATCGCGCGGTTCCAGCTCCAACAGGAGAAGCTCGCGGAGATGGCCACGCAGATCACGACGAGCCAACTGCTCGCCCACCGGCTCGCCGAACTGAAGGAGCGCGGCGACCTCACGCCCCAGCACGTCTCGATGGCGAAGCGAAACAACGTCCGAACCGCCCGTGACCAGTCGCGGGTCGCCCGCGAGATGCTCGGCGGCAACGGGATCACGACCGACTACTCGCCGATGCGCCACATGGCGAACTTCGAGACCGTCTACACCTACGAGGGGACCCACGACATCCACACGCTGGTGCTCGGCGAGGACCTGACGGGGATCGCTGCGTTCGAGTGAGGAACGGGAACGAGGAGAGCAGAAACCGGAACGGAGAGAGCGGGGAACC
>NZ_JAXRUU010000191.1:0-1447 GCF_034497445.1 Halorubrum sp. AD140 | reverse complement strand
GACGTCGAGCCCCGGGTTCGAACGCAGCGTGTGTACCTGCCCGTCGTGGACGTCCTTCAGCACGGCGGAGTCGCTCTCGACGTGCGTGACGAGGAACGTGCTCTCCTTCTCGTCGGTCATTGCTCCCGGGTAGTCGCTCGGCCGACTTCCGGCTTTCGAGCCGCCGCCGGCGACCCGCGCCTACGCGGCCCCCGCGTCGCCGTCCGGCCCGCCGTCGTTCGGCCCGCCGTCGTCCGGCCCGCCCCGGAGCCGGAAGTGCGTCGCGAAGACGCCGAGCGCGGCCGCGACGGGCGGGACGAACCCGGCTAACTGCGGGAGCGCGTACAGCGCGTTGACGAGGACGGAGTCGCTCGGGTCCCGGAGTCCTTCGGGCGCCGAGATGACCATGCCGAGGTACAAAGAGAGCAGGAAGAGGAAGCCGGCGACCCCCATCCACCGGTCGTACGTGGCGGCGACTGGATCGCCCCGCCGGTGGCGGCGGGCGACGAACAGGATCGGCGCGAGCAGCGGACCGACGGCGCCGAGCCCGGCGACCACGAACAGCGACCGCGAGAAGAGAAACGTCCCCCCCTGCGCCGAGACGGTCTCGCCCATCCAGACGACCAATGCGAGGGTGACGACGAGCGCGACGAACCCGGCCGCCAGCGCGCCGAGCGCGGCGTACGCGCGCATGGTCCACGACTCGGTCGCGCGGAACGCGTAGGGGATCGCGCCGAACACCCCGCGGTAGCTGTCTGCCATCACCCGCAGTAGGCGCGTCGGTGAATTAAACCCCTCGTCGGGTCAGGGGCTAAAATCGTGCGGGCGTCAGCGTATCTACCTTACCACAATCTCTGAATTCGGGTAGAACGACAGTTAGATCGTGAAATTTCAACGGAGCCTTCTGTTCCGGTTCCGTTGACCGGCTGACACGCTCTGACCGTCGCATCGATCATCTGTCATCGACGGGCTAAAGCGGAATCTCGGTTCCGTCGTCCGCCTCGACCGCCCGTCGATAGACCGCCTCGCTCGCCGCAGCGTCCAGTGTTGCGGACCCGACGCTCACAACAACCACCACCTCGTCGGGCGATTGGCGCAGATACCCGTCCGCGAGAGGAACGCCGAGTTCGATCAGATCATCCGCACCAAGACCGCTCGCGAGGAGGTCACCGGTCTCGGCGACCTCCTCGGGTACGTCCGCAAATACCCGCCTGGCGCGTTGGAGGACACGAGGGTCGAGCTCTTGGGTGTCCGCGGTAAATGCGCCGACGGCGACGACGAGGCTCCCCGGATCGAGCGCGTCGGGTGGAAAGACCGGTTGGGTTGCGGTCGTCGCGGTCACGACCACGTCGGCACCCTTGACGGCCGCTTTGGCCGAGGTAACTGCGCGCGCACGGATCCCCCTCTCGCTCAGGTCTGCCGCGCACGCCTTCCGCGAGTCGCTCGGCGAGTAGATTCGCACGTCCGA
>NZ_JAXRUU010000190.1:0-1449 GCF_034497445.1 Halorubrum sp. AD140 | reverse complement strand
CACTTGCGTAAAAATAACAGCTATAGATTCAGTTATATATGATGAAAATACTTGTGAACGATTTGTATAAGCAGTAGCAGCAAGAGGGCCAATAATTAAACATAGAGCTAATTCAACATAACGAATTGCCCCAACTATCGCAAATATGAGTATACATATCACCCATATTAGAGCTAATAAAATAACATTTATAGTAGCCATTCGAGGATTAGGGCCTATTAAATCTTCTACCATACCTTCACCACGACTACCTATATCCGTATCAATACCTAAGTCTGTAATAGAAGCAACAACCAAATTATTCACGCTAATTAACATATGAATAATTTCAGGAATTGCCCAAACTAACACCATTGAAACAGCTGTTGAACCAATTATTTCAGCATAGTTAGGTTCATCTTCACCTGTTGCATCATCTCTCGCTCCTTCTATTAGCCTTTTAACAAAAAAGAACACAATTAATGCTCCTGCAGAGTATTGTGACCAACTAACTAAGAGCTCAAGATTCGGAACTTTAGAAAGGTCAGTTTGTTTAATAATAAACTCACCTAACCAGTCAAACGCCCATGATGCAAATGATGTTGCTAACGTATTTAAGAAATCAACAATCATTTCATTCATCGTTTCGACTGGATTCAAAATAGAATCTAAAATATCCGCATGAGCTTTAGTTGGTAGTAAAAATAGGGAAATCAAAAGTATTGGTGCTAAAACTATGACTTTCTTTTTAAAGAAGGATCGTAGCAACATTAGTTAACACCTCTACTGATTGATTTCCTGGGGCAGAACTTTCAAAAATACCCCACATCCAATTCCCAATCCAAACAGCCGAACCTGCTAAGGCAACACCAATAATCGAACGCCCCATGCGGTCTTTTATTGCTTTTGTTTCGTGGGAATCGTCGGCTTTTGCAAGAGTAATACCACCTACAACTAATACTAAAATAATAATTGCAGGAACTAAGTATAATAACCAATCAGTAAATGTATTTAAAACTTCACGTAAGCCTGAAATAAATGGTGGCACGGAAGCAATAGTAGATAATATGTCCATCACGTGTCTTCACCCCCTTTCAAATCTCTAACTCTATTATAACGTATGCATGTTTACAAAAGCAAGTCTTGTCAAAAATTAAGATGTATCAAAATAACTAGAATTACTTAAATAGACAGCAGAAGGCTGCCCACCCACCACCGTATCCCTATATGTATACGAGTTTGGCCCATTCTTTTGTTTGTTTTTGACGGTCGTGAAATCGAAAACATTCGTTAGCTTTAATGTTGTTATCGCAGCTCGTCCTTTACCTTCAACCTCTTTGATTAATAGATTTTCATCAATCATTAGCTTAATGACTTCTTTGAATGTCGAGTAAGCTACACCGATTTGTTTGGCCAACTCTCGTTGAGATCCACAAACAGCATTATCGTTCTGTTTGATATAATCGATGA
>NZ_JAXRUU010000189.1:0-1452 GCF_034497445.1 Halorubrum sp. AD140 | reverse complement strand
AAAACGAACGGATGACGCGATCGATCAGTCGACGGGCGGCGCTCGCCGGACTCGGCCTCGCGGCCGCCAGCGCCGGCTGTCTCGGTCGTACGGAGAACATCGCCGGAAGGGACCCGCCATCGCAGCTGTCACTCGAGATCAACACCACGCCGGCGGACGCGGACCCGAACGGCATCCGCATCGCGAGACAGCTCGAAGAGAACCTGACGGCCGTCGGCATCGACGTCCAACTCAACACCATCAGTCAGACCGACCTCTGGCGGAAGACCCTCATCAATCATAACTTCGACATCTACATCGGCCAGTTCGTGGAGACGGAGCCGTTCGACCCGGACGCGCTGTACGGGCTGACGCACTCGCAGTTCGTCGCGGAGTCGGGGTGGCAGAACCCCTTCGGGCTCACGGAGATCGCGGTCGACGACCTGCTGGCGGAACAGCGTCAGGCGACCGGGAGCGAGCGGCGCGACGCCGTCGACGAGCTCCAGCAGACGGTGTGCGACCTCCAGCCCTTCTCCGTGGTCGCCTTCCCCGACGCGCTCACCGCCGTACAGGGCTCCCGGTTCGAGGGGTGGACGGAGGACCGCCAGCCGGTGTCGGTCACCGGGTAGCTCGACCTCGAACGTGTCTCCGCCGAGGAGGGCTCGGGCGACGACGGATCGACTGACGACGGCAACGCAACCGACGGAAACACGACTGACGACGGCAACGCAACCGACGGAAACACGACTGACGGCGGTAACTCGACCGCGGACGATACGGACACTGATGGCGAGGACGGCGACGTCCTCCGGCTCGTCACGACCGACGGCCGAATCACGGAGAACTGGAACCCGATCGCCGCGGAGTTCCGGAAGTACGGCACGTTCACCGGGCTGCTGTATGACCCGCTCGTCCGGACTGACAGCGAGTCGACCGTCCCGTGGTTGGCGGCCGAGTGGGAGCGGGTGGACGACACGACCCTCGACGTCTCGCTCCGCGACGCGCAGTGGCACGACGGCGACCCCGTGACGGCGAGCGACGTCGCGTTCACCTACGAGTTCCTCCGCGACACCTCGATGGGGAACGTCGAGACGGCAGTGCCCAGCCCGCGGTTCCGCGGCCGAAGCTCCATCGTCGAAGACGAGCGGGTCCTCGACGACGCGACGGTCCGACTCACCGTGGCCGACGTCAACGAGACGGTCGCCGCGCGGGCGCTTCAGGTGCCGATCCTCCCGGAGCACGTCTGGTCGGAGCGGGCCGGCGCGGCGTCGCTCGCCGGCTTCGAGTTCGACTTCGAGACGACGGAGGCGATCGTCTCGAACAACGCCGACCCGGTGGGGAGCGGTCCGCTGCGCTTCGTCGAGGCGACCGACGGGGAGTCGGTCGTCTTCGAACAGAACCCCGACCACTTCCTCGTCCGCCCGGCGTCCGACGACTCGACGGACCCGCGAGCCGGGATTCCGGACCGGTACC
>NZ_JAXRUU010000188.1:0-1458 GCF_034497445.1 Halorubrum sp. AD140 | reverse complement strand
AAAACTAGTCTCGGAATATCGCCGTATCGATACTCAGTATCGGTGTCACTCTCTCGGCTTTGTCCCAGTTCGTAAGTTCTCTCGATACTCACCCCACGCTTGGTACATCTCTACTCGTTCCGCTTCTGTCATCGTCTCATGTTCGTCCGCGTCGTAGAAGGGAAGTTCCTCCTTCTCAGGGACTGCCATCACCTGCGCGAGTGGATAGATCTTCTTGTAGTAGTTCTCCAACACCCAGTCTTCGCCGTGCTCGTCGACGGCCTCTTCGATGAACGGGGCGGCCTCCGGATATTCCGCAGCGAGTGTGTCAGTCATAGCAGTCGTGTCGTAGGTAAGTCGTATCGCTCCAATACGTGGATAGGTCAGCAGTCAGGCGTCCGCGAATTCGCTGAGTGAGTGGTTCGGGCTGCTACTGTTCCACTTCCCGATTTGGATGAGCTCGAACGTCTCAAGAGGAGCATCGATCGTGTCGGCGATTCGCGCTTGGGTCGCGGACGATAGGCTCTCGACCGTGATCGCCGTGAGCGGGTGTTGGGTGAGTTGGTAACTCGATGCGAGGTTCGTCGGGGCGACAATAATCACGCGTTCCCCATCGACAGCGTCGAGCGCGAGCTGGGCATCCCGATACTGGTGGACAGTCGCATCCAATTCCTCTACGGGGAATAGGCAGTCAGCAGCACCGAATTCGAGACTCCCCCTTGCTGACTTAAAATGTCCATTGAGCATACCTGTATGAAAATATATGCTCCGTAGACATTAATATTGTGGTGACTGAGACGTTGATCTGCCCCACTACGCGCCGTGCTCCCCCTCTTGAATAGCCCGCCCACTACAATGGGACGTGTGTCCCGAGATATCTACGAGTGTACAGCGGCTGAACTCGCAACGGCGTCTGTCGAGTATCTCTCACACGACACATCACCAAGTACTGCCGCCGAGTGGCTCGGAACGAACGGGTACGACGCCGCTCCAATTCAGAAGCGGGGCGATCCGGTCGGGTTCATTCACGAAGATGACGTTACTGTTGACGATGATGGCGATACGCTAGGAGAGTATCTCACCCCGCTCACAATCGAGTATCTGATGAGTGGTGACGCAACGTTTGAGGATGTCCTTACGGCGCTCATCGAGAAACCAGTGTATTTCCTCGGCGGCCACAGCCGCATTACAGGCATCCTCACTCGCGCCGATCTCAACACGGCACCCGTCCGGATCTACTTGTTCGACCGAATCACCTATTTGGAAGAACATCTCCGGGAGCTCATCCTTGAGAACGCGCCTGATTGGAAGCAGACCCCAGTCACTACTGATGAACTCGACGACATTGAGGACCGGTATACAGACGCGCAGACTGCCAATGTCGAGTTAGACGAGATTCACTACGCGCAGTTCTCCACGCTGAATACCATTATTTCGAACGTCGAAGCCTGTTGGGAGACCTGTGGCTTCTCAACGAAA
>NZ_JAXRUU010000187.1:0-1458 GCF_034497445.1 Halorubrum sp. AD140 | reverse complement strand
TGGGGGAACTTCCTTGAGGTGCGGTGTAATAGCGCTCACGAGTGCGTTGCCGGGTTCGGAGCCGGTCGCCGTATCTAGTGGCTCCTGAATACGGTGGCGAGGAAAGCCAGTCTCTGCGGCCTCATTACAGATGGTGTCCGCCGTCTCGAAGGGCATCCCGTTGGCCGTCAAGGCTGTGAGATCGGCGTTCGCCTCCGTGGCGTCCTTGCTCAGGATGGATCGTGAGAACTCGATGTCATCAATATCGCCAGTAGCGTAGAGTCGGTCGAACGTCACGAGATAAGGGAACGACTGATCCTTCGGCGAACTGGGTCGCTCATCGTACCACCAGGATTCGTCTTTGGGTTTGGTCGTTAGCGCACCGATGATACCTGCACCGAGAATACAGCTTGCTTGTTCGTCGAGTGCCTCCCACGCTGGCTCGCTGCGAGAGTGGAAGAGCACGACATCGCCGGGGGACAGCTCCTCCCACAGTCCGTGGTCGGATTCTCCGAAGGCGAATGCAGCGTACTCGTAAGTCGTGAGCCAGTTATCCGGTGGTGCGGTAAGTTTGTAGATGCGGACATCTGTCTCCTGAATGTGCGCCGCAAGGGGATGATCGAAATCGACTCCATCTTGCTTGTAATCGCGTCCCTCTACCTCTGTGTTCTCGATCCAGATGGAGGGGTCGTCCTCATCGGCGGACTTCCTCGAATCTTCGAGTCGTGTCCGGACGGCTTCCGTGACACTGTCGTGCTCTAGGAGTCCGTCGATGTACGTCTGCTTGTATTCGGGAAAGAGATTAACAACATTTCGCGTGGCGAGCGTTTTCACCGCTTCGAGATCGGTATTGGAAACTTCCGCAAATCGCTCCCAATTCTCTCGGTATATCGAATTGAACTCATCCTGAACAGTATCACAAAAGACAATCCATTCAAAGTCATATCCCGGGACTGAGTGAGGTGTCGTGTCCGCGGGGACAACCTCTCTCACTTCGAAGACTGCCCCAATCCCGGAATCGTCTGAGACGATCCGCGCCAGGACAGTATCTCCTACCCGGAAGTCATCCGGTGAGACATCGTCTGTATCCGTGAATCCGAATCTGGGAGTGACGTCTTCCTCAGCTTCGTCACCGGTCTCGTGACCGAGACAATCGTCCCAAACTTCTGAATCGATATTGAAAATCCAAGTATCTGTATGACGGGTCATGTGATAGTCACGCTATTCGCTATTCTGCGGACGGCTTGAGGCTGCTAATTTCTCTCTCGATTTCTTCGAGTACGCCCACGCGCTCCTTCATCTCGTCTTCGTTACGATGATCTTGAATAAAGTCCACAAGGTTATCCAAGTTATCACCTGGTGTATCGACGACTTCCTTCTTGATGAGCCTAGCACCACCAGCGCCGTACCGGCTCAAGACGTCGAATTGGTCGTGAGGATCCAGAATGACCTCCGGGTCCTCAGTTACGGAATACGCCA
>NZ_JAXRUU010000186.1:0-1463 GCF_034497445.1 Halorubrum sp. AD140 | reverse complement strand
CTCCTCAGCCACAAAGCTCCGGTGGTGAAGCCGCACTATCGCTCGAGGCCCGTCATCCCAATTCATCACGATGGGAAGGATAATCAGTCGGTCGGAGACACTCGTTCAGACAAACACGCCATGAGATCTGTAGATGATCGACACTGAATAGCGGAACCAAGTTTCTATCTTCGAAGCGAGATGTTTCGCACGTAGACCATACTCCGCCGTACGAGGTAGATACATGTAGCAGACCGGATACGCTACGGATGTGTTCAATATCTCGGAGTCAAATATTATTGATCGGGGCGAGCCTGACCAGCTGTCCGGACATAAATATCAGCACCAAGTCCGGATCTCCCGAAACCAAACAGAACCACACATGTTCATCGAAGGTGTCGATGGTCTCGATATTTCTCGCGTGTCTGACGACCGGTTCTATGTTGAGTACTGGGGGTACATGTACGGTGAGTTGTTGATCACTCGTGATGGTGTGAGAGAACTGAAACGGAACTTTCTCGACGACCAAGAAGAGATGCCTGGGTAGACGTTGTCGACCGCGCTATCGGAAATTCCCGACTGGTTCCCTGCGCCGGAGGACATCCCTTCTCCTGTTACCTGTGATGATTGTGGGACTGATGTCTCGGTGACTGAGGTCGTTACCTCGTGGTCAGGGGAGTCGCAATATCGCTACTGTCCGGATTGCTGGTCAACAGTCCAAGACGAAATATAATTTCTGCGGAACCAGAGTCACCTACACCGGCCGTCTATCGAGGTCGATCCCTGATTCGGTAGCGGTCAGCAGCCATGTCGATGGGTTGCTGTTCTTCTCGTAGGAACTGATCGGAACCGTTGGCCCGGTCACAAGAACAGGGATGGCACGGCCGCGAACATGTGCCTGATCAGCTACGTGGAGGTGACCAGTTATGATTAAATCGATGTCGAAGTCTGCGCTTTCGATGTATGGCAAAATATCTGCTCGGTTCGGGTCCTTTTGATAGAGCAGCGAGCCAGAACGGTCTACGGCCGGGTGGGGCGACGCGTGGATAACTAAGACGTTCTTTCCCAAGGGCATATCCATCGATCCACCCGGTGCTGTCGTAGGGAATGACTGACCACTGTGGTCAACCCCACGGAAGTTCACCGAAGAACTCCCGACCGGCGACGTCGTTTCCGTGAGGTGGATTCCTGAAGTCGACGTCAGCAGCTTCCGGCCCTTCTCGTCATCGTGATTTCCGAACACGTAGTAGAACAGGATTCCTGCTCCGACTGTTCGAGAGATCGCTTGTCTGACTGCGTTTCGATCTCCCTGCGTATTCCCGTGGTCGAACACGTCGCCCGCGTGTACGACGGCGTCGACATCGAGGTCGCGTGCCCGCTCGAGACATCGTACGAATGCCTCACGAGCATTGACGTTCCTCGCCCACGCAGCCTTCTCGGATGGGGAGCGGTGTCGATACCCGACGTGCGTGTCTCCGAGTACA
>NZ_JAXRUU010000185.1:0-1464 GCF_034497445.1 Halorubrum sp. AD140 | reverse complement strand
ACCCGTCGTCGTTCCACTCTTCGGTCGTTCCGCCGGCGGGCGTGACGGGGATCGCCTCGGTGGCGTCGCTGTTCTCGACGATCGACTCGGCGAGCCTCGGCGACTCGAAGCTGTCGTACAGCACCGCGTCGATCCCCTCCTCGTTCACGAGGTCGATCGTGTCGGCGATCTCCGTCTGCGTCGGCTCGTTGTCCGGCGAGACGCCGACCGGCGAGTGGAGCCGGAGCCCGTAGCGCGCCTCTAGGTACTGAAAGGAGTTGTGGCCGGCCATGACCGCCACGTCGCGCTCGGCGTTCTCGGCGATCGACTCGAAGGCGTCGTCGACGGCGTCGAGCTCGTCGGCGTACGCTGCCGCGTTGTCGGCGTAGTCGTCCGCGTTGTCCGGGTCCGCCTCGCCGAACCCCGTCGCGATCGTGTCGACGACGTCGGCCGCGATGACGGGGTCGACCCAGACGTGGGGATCGTAACGCCCCTCGTGGTCGTGGTCCTCTTCTTCGTCGTGGTCGTGGTCCTCTTCTTCGTCGTGGTCGTGGTCCTCTTCTTCGTCGTGATCGCCGTCCTCGTGGTCCGATTCCGCCCGCTCGTCGGAGTGGTCCCAC
Organism: Halorubrum sp. AD140; assembly: GCF_034497445.1. Taxonomy (NCBI): domain Archaea; kingdom Methanobacteriati; phylum Methanobacteriota; class Halobacteria; order Halobacteriales; family Haloferacaceae; genus Halorubrum; species Halorubrum sp. AD140. Next base: position 865 of record NZ_JAXRUU010000185.1, on the reverse strand, counting down.
TCGAGGAGGTCGTCTTCCAGACCGGCCAGCCCGTCGATCACGGCGACCGTCTCGTAGTCGCTCTCCAGCGTCTCGGCCAGGTCCTGCGCCCACGAGAACTCGGAGCTGTCGAGATAGACGAACGCGTCCGTCGCGGCGACGTCGGTCGCGAGGTTTCCGTCGGGCGTCCACCCGTGGCCGAGCTGCCCGACGTCGACCGGGTCCTCGAAGCTCGCGTGGTCGCCGGCGACCTCGTTCGCCCAGTCGGTGAGCGTGAAGAAGGCGGCGTACCCGGAGTTGAGCCCCTCGGACCCGCCGCCCGTTGCACCGGAACAACCAGCCAAGGACGCCGCGGCTCCCGCGACCGCGAGTCCAGCGCCTCGCCGCAGCACCGACCGCCGTGAGTGAGTCATACCGATCGCTACCACGGTTTAACAGAAAAAGGTTATTATTTCACAACTCAGAATTAATAATGCTGGCGCAGAGAGCGGGTCGGTTTGACAACTCGGCGACTGGGTTCGCGGAGAAGGGTCGCCACCACCGGTCACTCCGTGAGGTCGACGACGGTCGCGTCCGCGAGGTCGGCGAGCGTCTCGGGGTCGACCGCGAACACCGCGCTCGGCGTCCCGGCCGCGCCGTAGACGGTGTCGTACTCGGTGAGGGTCGGGTCGAAGACGGTCGGCAGCGCGGCGTCGTGACCGATCGGCGGGACGCCCCCGATGCTCCAGCCGACGACCTCGCGAATCCGGCTCGGGTCGCCCATCTCGGCGACGTCCGCGCCGAAGTGGTCGGCGACGGCGTCGAGATCCAGCCGGTTCGCGCCGCTCGTGATCGCGGCGACGAGGCTGCCGTCCCGCTCGCCGCCCGCGAGCGAGACGACGATGGT
>NZ_JAXRUU010000184.1:0-1467 GCF_034497445.1 Halorubrum sp. AD140 | reverse complement strand
AGTCAACCGCGACGTGATCCGGACGGCGAACCGCTACGGGACGCCGGTCGTCGTCGGCGCGTACACGCCGACCGAGGCGATCGATGCCTACGAGGCCGGCGCCGACGCGGTGAAGGTGTTCCCCGCGAAGACCGGCGGCCCGGCCCACGTCGCGGCGATCGGCGGCCCGCTCCCGCAGGTCCCGCCCGTGCCGACCGGCGGCGTCGGCGCGGACAACGCGGGCGAGTACGTAGACGCCGGCGCGGTCGCGGTCGGCGTCGGCAGTTCGATCGTCGACGACGAGGCGATCGCCGCCGGCGACTTCGGCGCGATCCGGGCGAACGCCCGCGCGGTCGTCGAAGCCGTGGCCGCGGCCCGGGAGTGACCGCTCCGGATTCCGCCCCGGCTGCTCCGGCTGCGACGCTGGCGTCGCCACCCGGCGCCCGCTACCGCGCGGGCGACCGAGAGTCGTCGTCGGCGTCGGGCGAGGGGGACCGAGCCGCGTCCCACCCGCTGATACAGGCCTCGCAAAGGTAGTACGCGAAGCCGTCGACGTCCCGGTGCGCGAGCGAGGCGTCGATACCGCACCTCTCGCAGTTCATAGCCGCCCTCTACGCGAAGACGAATATATGTCTTCTGTTCGCAGTCGGATATCTGATAATTCGTCGCGGAACCGACGAAACGGAACTTCCGCCCGCTCCGCAGCGAGCGCTTACCGCAGCGCGTCGAGCTTGAACTCGAAGGCGGCGACCGGCACCTCCAGGTCGTGTTCGACGAGCACCGCCGGGTGGAGCTCGCCGATCACGCCGACGCGCTCGCCGTCGATCTCGACGTCGGCTACGCGGCCCTCGATGAACGAGGGGTGTTCGGTCCCCGGGGTCGACAGCTCGGCGTCGAAGTCCGCACAGAGCGCCTGGAGGCGCCCCTTCGCGGCCTCGTAGGAGGCGTCGCGGCGGGCGACCGCGCCGGCGACGTGCCGCGACTCGGCGACGTTCGTGTCCTCGGCGTCGTCGCGCCCGGCGACGAAGCCGACCTCGGCGACGTCCTGCGGGTAGGCGTTGTGCGTGTTCCGCTCCAACAGCACGACGAGCGAGGGGAGCGCCCAGGTGCGGAGTTGGGTGTACTCCTCGCTGTACGGCTCCGTGATCTCGACGGGGTCGCCGCCGCCGAAGGCGTCGATTCCCGCCTCGACGTTCATCCGGTCGTAGTTCTCGGTCCCGCTCGTCATGTGGAAGTTCAGCAGGTCCTCGAAGCCGAGCCCGACGAGGCTCGTCCGGACCGCGTCCTCTAACCGCGAGCGCTCGTGGCGGCCGCCGACGGTGCCCACGTCGGGGTAGCGCGGCTCCAGGTTGTCGAAGCCGTACGCGCGCCCCACGTCGTCGACTAAGTCGAGCGGGTGGAGCACGTCGACGCGGTACGGCGGGATCTCGACCTCGTAGCGCACGTCCTCGTCGAGCGTGTAGGCGGCGTCGAGGCCGGCGCGCTCGA
>NZ_JAXRUU010000183.1:0-1469 GCF_034497445.1 Halorubrum sp. AD140 | reverse complement strand
CGACGTTCTCCATCGTGAGGGTCACGTCGCCGCCCCCGCCCACCTGCGCGTCGGTGTCGGTCTCGACGACCGCGAACCGGGCACCGTCGTCAACCACGATGGTCAGGTCGAAGTCGTCGATGCCGCGCCGGTCCTTGTGGTCGTTGAACTCGGGGATGACCTCGAAGGTGTACCGGTAGCGGGCGGTCGCCTCAACCTCGTACTCGCCGTCGGGCACGTCGTCCGGAACGGTCACGTCGAGCGGAACCGACGTGGGGCCGCCCTCGGTCGGCACGTCACCGACCGGGATCTCCCCGTCTTCGACGTCGATCGGCACGTCGCCGTCGTCGACCTCGAGCGTGAGCCCGCGCGCGGTCGTCACGCGGGAGTCGAGCTGGTTGCCGATCTCCATCTCGCCGGTGTTGACGATGTCGACCGTGACGGTCGACTCGGCGCCGCTCGGCACCGTCCGCTGGGAGGCGAACAGCTCTAACACGGGCGAGCCGCGGACCTGTCTGTCGGTCGGGTCCGACTCGGTACCTGCCTGCGCGACGGCGCCGTCGGCGAGCGGGCCGTCGGCACCGGCGAGCGCCGCGGCGCCGCCGTCGTCCGCCGTCCCCGCGCTCGGGGCCGCGGCGCCCGCGAGCGAGACGCCGACGAGCAGCGCGCTCGCCGCGACGACGAAGAGCGCGGCGGTCGCGAGCCGGGCCGACCGACTCATCGATCCCCTCCGCCGGACCGGTGGGGGGGTCTGGTCGCGCGCGGCGACCGGCCGTACCGTGACGCGTCGGGTCGAGTCATACGTTGCTGTCAGGGCCTCGCGGCATAAGCGTGTTGAATGAACGTTCAATCAGGAGCGATATATACCGGACCCACCTACGCGGCGTATGAACGACCCGTTCGCGGAGCCGTCGGACACGCGACAGGCGATCCTCGGCGCGGCGTTCCGCGCGCTCTGTGAACACGGCTACGCGGACGTCGCCGTCCAGCGGATCGGCGACGAGTTCGACAAGAGCCCGTCGCTCGTGTACCACCACTACGACGGGAAAGACGAACTGCTGATCGACCTCCTCGGCTTCCTGCTCGACGAGTTCGAGGCGTCCATCGCCGACGGGGGCGCCGGGGGGCCGCCTGACGGGGACGCGTCGGCCGCGGGAGAGGTCCCCGAGATGGCCCCCGATGAGGCCTTCGACCGCTCGGCGCGGGAGCAGCTCGACGGCTACCTCGCCGCCGCCGTCGACCCCGCGTCGCTCGACGACCCGTACTCCCCCGACGAGCGGTTCGTCACGGTGATGACCGAACTCCGCTCGCAGGCCGCAAGCGACGAGGCGTACCGCGACCACTTCGACCGCAGCGACCGCGTGTTCGGCGAGTACCTCGAACGGCTCGTGCGCGAGGCGGCGACCGAGGCCTCCGGCGACGGCCGCGAATCGGAGGGCGACGCGCGGACCGTCACCGCGTCGGAGGTGGCCGCGACGCTCCCGACGTTC
>NZ_JAXRUU010000182.1:0-1473 GCF_034497445.1 Halorubrum sp. AD140 | reverse complement strand
CGCTCGGCGAGGGCGCCACGCCGCTCGTCGACTGTCCGGCGCTGGCGGACGCGATGGGCGTCGGCCGCGTCCTCCTGAAAGACGAGGGCGCGAACCCGACGGGGACGTTCAAGGACCGCGGGCAGTCGGCCGCGATGACGGCCGCGCGCGAGCACGGCGCGAGCGAGGTGGCGCTGAACAGCGCCGGCAACGCGGGGCAGGCCGCCGCGGCGTACGCGGCGCGTGCGGATCTGGACGCGCACGTGTTCCTCCCCTCGCGGGCGGGGTTCACCCAGAAGGCGATGACCGAGGTCCACGGCGCGGACCTCACCGTCACCGACCCGATCGACGGGAACTCGCAGATCGCCGACGCCGGGAAGGCGTACGCGGCCGCGATGGACGATCACCCGGAGTGGTACTCGACGAAGACGTTCGTCACCCCGTACCGCCACGAGGGGAAGAAGACGATGGCGCTGGAGCTACTGGCGCAGCTCGACTGGGAGGCGCCCGACGGCGTCGTCTACCCGACCGGCGGCGGCGTCGGCCTCGTCGGGATGCACAAGGCGGCCCGAGAGGCGAGAGAGCTCGGGTGGACCGACGAGTTGGTCCCGATGTACGCCGCGCAGGCCGCGGGCTGAGCGCCGGTCGTCCGCGCCCACGAGTCGGGGACGGAGCGCCACGAGCCGATCCCGGACGACGAGGTGGAGACGGCGTGTAACGGGATCGCGATCCCCGATCCGGGCGCGAGTCACCTGATCCTGAAGGCGATCCGCGAGTCCGACGGCGGCGCGGTGTCGACGACGGACCGAGAGATCCTCGACGCCGCGATCGAGGTCGCGAGAGCGGAGGGGTTAGAGGTCGGCGCCACCTGCGCGGCCGCCGTCTCCGGTGCCTTCGCGCTCGCGGAGTCCGGCGAGTTCGGGCCCGACGACACGGTCGTCCTGCTGAACACCGGCGCGGGCAACAAGGACGTGGACGCGCTGCGCGCGCACCTCGGCGAGCGGGAGGCCGAGGCGGACGCTGCGGAGTAGACGACGACGGAGCGGGCGGGGGCGGCCGTGGCGGAGTTGGCGGCCGAGCCGTCGAACCGGAACCACTACGGCGGGGGGTCGCCACCCCTCGCGCATGGAACTCGGGGTCATCGGACTCGGGCGGATGGGGCGGATCGTCGCGAACCGGTCGCTGGAGGCGGGCCACGACGGGGTCGCGTTCGACCTCTCGGCGGAGGCGACCGCGGAGGTAGCCGAGCGGGGGGCGGAGCCGGCCGACTCCGTGGCGGACCTCTGCGAACGACTCGACGACGGGGCGGGCGAGGGCAAGCGGATCTGGCTGATGGTGCCCGCGGGCGACGCGGTGGACGCCACGCTCGCGGATCTGGAACCGCATCTCGACGGCGACGACGTCGTCGTCGACGGCGGCAACTCCCACTTCGAGGCGTCGGTCCGGCGCGCCGGGGCGAGTGACGCCGCGTACCTCGCCTGCGGCCCCTCCGGC
>NZ_JAXRUU010000181.1:0-1477 GCF_034497445.1 Halorubrum sp. AD140 | reverse complement strand
AGGTATGAAACGCCCCCCGCGCACGACCGACGCGACGACGACCGAGGGAGACGCGGCGCTCGACGCGACGTTCGAGGCGCTCGCCGACCCCGACTGCCGGGCGATCCTCGTGGCGGCGGCGACGCCGAAGACGACGAGCGAGCTCGCCGAGGACTGCGACATCGCCCTCTCGACCGCCTACCGGAAGGTCGAGCTGCTGAGCGAGACCCCGCTGCTCGCCGAGGGGGTCCGGTTCGATCCGGGCGGCGACCACGCCGCCGAGTACGTCCGCGACGCCGGAGACGCCGCGATCGAACTCGGCGACGACGGCGTGGCGCTCACGGTCGGCGACGAGGGGGCCGACCCCCTCGCCGCCGCGCTCGACGCGCCCGGCGTCTCGGCCGACTGACCGCCGTTCCGGCGGCGTCTCGCCGCCGCGCCGTGGCGTTTCGGATCTGATACCCGAACGGTCGAGGTTCGACACGAGTTCGCGGTGGTGTCCCGCGTGTCTCGCTCGCCGGAGCCGGAGACCCTCGTCGACCTCGCGCGGGACAACGTCGCGGTGATCGACGAGACCGGTCGGTTTCGGTACCTCAACGCGGCCACCCGCGACCTGCTCGGGTTCGACCCGGACGGTCTCGTCGGGACGGACGCGTTCGACTTGGTCCACCCCGACGACGTCGCCCGCGTCCGGGCGGTGTTCGACGCGCTCGTCGCGGACGGCACGCGGCCGGACGCCCCGCTCGAGTACCGCTACGGGACGGCCGACGACGACTGGGTGTGGTTCCGCACCCGCATGTTCCCGCCGGCGGAGACCGGGTTCGACGGCTACGCGCTGCGCTCCCGCGACGTCACGCTCGAAGTCGAGTCCCGGCGGCGCTTGGAGACCATCGCCTCGACCTCGCCGGACGTGCTGTGGATGTTCGACGCCGACTGGAGCGAACTGCCCTTCGTCAACGGGGCGGCGGAGCGGGACCGCCGGGCGGTCCCGGTGGTCGGTCCGTCGTGGGCCGAACCGGACGGCAGGGCGACCGCACCGGCCGCCGGCTCCGAGGCGGCCGCGCTCGAGTCCACTGAGACCGAATCCACCGCGGCCGAAGCGACTGACGCGGAGTTGGCCACGGTCGGGTCCACCGACACCGAGCCCGTCGCGGATCCCCGACCCGAGGACTCCGACGCCGCTCCCGGTCCCTCGTGAGGATCGGCGGACGGCTGACCGAAACCCGATCGATCGTTCACCATAGGACCCGATTTCGAAGAACATTCCACTGATCTTAAGCCGACGCTTCGCGTACTCCCGCGTTGATGGGTACGCTCAACGAGCTGTTTGACCCGAACCGGGTCGCCGTCGTCGGCGCGACCGCCCGCGAGGGCGCCGTCGGCCGCGCCGTCACGTCGAATCTCCTCGACGACTTCGACGGCGACACGGTCCCCGTCAACCCGAACTACGACGAGGTGCTCGGGACGCCCTGCGTCGACGAGGTGGGCGACGCCGACG
>NZ_JAXRUU010000180.1:0-1484 GCF_034497445.1 Halorubrum sp. AD140 | reverse complement strand
CGACGGTCGCGCTCGGGACGGACAACGTCATGCTGAATCAGCCGTCGATGTTCCGCGAGATGGCGGTCGCGGCGAAGCGGTTCGACGTGAGCGACCGGGAGGTGTTACGGATGGCGACCGCCGCGGGCGCCGAGATAGCCGGCCTCGACTGCGGCGTCATCGAACCGGGCCGGCGGGCGGCGCTCCTCGTCCTCGACGGCGACTCGGACAACATGTCGGGCTCCGAGGACCCGGTCAGCGCGGTCGTCCGACGCGCGACCGCGCTCGACGTCGAGCGGGTCGTCGGCTGACCGCCCCCGCCCGTTCGGCCGCGTTCCCGCTCAGTCGCTCCCCTCGTCGCCGCCCGCCTCTCCGCCGCGCCGCCCGACGTCGAACTCTCCGAACGGTGTGGTCTCGTGGGTCCGTACGAGCACCTCGTCGGCGACCGTGACGCCCATGTCGAGGAGCGCCTGCGCAACGGGCGTGATGTCGTCGTCCGACTCGCCGACGACGGTCACGAGGAGATTCTGCTCGCCGGTGACCAGCTCCTGGACCGACACGACGCCGTTGATGTCGAGGACGTCCGAGACGAGTTCTCCCCGCTCCGGTATCGACGCGGTGCAGTAGAGCAGCATCCGGAGCGGGTAGCCCGACCGCTGGTAGTCGACGCTGGCGCTGTACCCCTTGATCACGCCGTCGGACTCGAGCCGCCGGATCCGCTTGCGAACGGTGCTGTCCGAGGTGCCGGTCCGCTCCGCGATGTCCCCGGACGACGTGTTTCGCGCGTCTTCCTGCAGCGCGTACAGGATCGCCCTGTCGACGTCGTCTATCGCGCCGTTGTCCATACCTCGGAGGTAGACGCGCGGCCGTTTTATACGTTGTCGGGACCGCCGCGTCCGCGTTTCCGGCCGCGGTCGCCCCGATCCCGACGCCTACATACGCTCCCCGCCAGTGGGTCGGATATGGCACCCTACACCGTGGACATCGACGTTCGGTTCCGCGACATCGACGCGTTGGGCCACGTCAACAACGCCGTGTACGCGACGTACATCGAGCAGGCGCGGACGCGGTACTTCCGCGACGTCCTCGAGATGGACATCTCACAGTCTTCGAGCGTGCTGGCGTCGATCGCGATCGACTTCCGGCGGCCGATCGAGCTGTCCGACGGCGACGTGACCGTCACCGTCGAACTGGCCGAGTTAGGCCGGTCGAGCGCGACGATGGCCCACGAGGTCCGCGTCGGCGACGCGGTCGCGGCGACGGCCGAGGCGACGATCGTCTCGCTGGACCCCGACACCGGCGAGCCGACGCCGATCCCGGAGGATCACCGGGCCGCGATGGAGGCGTATCACGACCTCTGAGGCGGTCCGGACGATCGCCCCCGGACCGACCGGCCGGGCGACCGAACGCACACCTTCTTGACGCCGGAGACGGATCGATCGGTATGAGCGTACGACTGTACGCCCTCGACGGATGCCCGTTCTGCGAGACGGCCGCCGAGGCGT
>NZ_JAXRUU010000179.1:0-1492 GCF_034497445.1 Halorubrum sp. AD140 | reverse complement strand
GTGCTGCCGGCCGGGGGCACCGACACCGCGGGGTTCCAGAACACGGCGGGCGCGAAGCCCGTCGGCGCGATCTCGATCCCGACGCGGTACCTCCACACCGTCACCGAGACCGCGGACGGCGGCGACGTCGAGGCGACGATCGACCTGCTGACGGCCTTCTTGGAGTCGGAGACGGGCGAGCACGACTACACCCTCTGAACGAGATGTTCCGCTGATCGGAATCAGTCGTCGCCGGGGACGGGCCCGCCCGGCTCCCGGTGAGCGCGGTGGGCCGCGCGCGCCTGCCACGCGAAGCCCGTCGTCGCGAACGCGATGAACGCGGCCGCCAAGAGGAACCCCGTCTCGGTGGTGGTGAAGTCCATCGTGGTGCCGACTAACACCGGGCCGACAACCTGCCCGACCTTCCACGAGACGGAGCGTAAGCTCATCGCGCTGGCGACGGAGTCGTACGCCTCGCCCTCGGTGACGAACAGCGACATGCTCGCGGGCAGGCGGATCGAGTCGGCGATCCCGAGCAGCGAGTAGGCGGCGAACAGCGCGAAGAAGGCCCCGCCGAGCGTCTGCGAGTCGCCGAGGTACGAGACGGTGACCGGCGAGACGGTCCCCTCGAAGTACGCCGCGAGCGGGATCGTCGCCGTGCCGACGCCGTACAGGAGCGCGCCGACCGCGACGAACAGGTACGTGCGCTCGTAGCGGTCGGTGAGGTCGCCGACGAACCCCTGCGTGAGCGCCTTCGTCAGCTTCCCGCCCGCCATGATCCAGCCGATGGCGAACGCCGAGATGCCGAACGTCGTGCGGGCGTAGATGGGGAGGAAGATGATCACCGCCATCTTCCCGACGCTGAAGGTGAACCGGAAGAACACCAGGGCGCGCAGCATCGGGAGGCCTAAAAGCGACCGGAACGTCTCGATCCCGCCCGCCTCCTCGGGGTCCGTCCGGCCGCCGGGGTTGTCGCGGAGGAAGGCGAAGACGAGGGCGAAGGCGGCGAGCGTGACGAGGGTCAACACGAGGTACGTCTCGGAGAACCCGTACGCGTACAGGAGGTAGCCGCCGACGAGGTCGCCCGCGAGCGACGAGACGGAGGCGAACTGGTTGTACGAGCCGAGCCACCGCCCCCGCTCGTCGTCCGGGCTGATCTCGCCGATCACCGTCGCGCCGGTGATCCAGAGGACGCTCGCGCCGAGCCCCTGGACCATCCGCACGAGGACCACGTGAACGGAGCTGTCGACGAAGGCGAACCCGACGAAGACGGCGACGTTGATCAGGAAGCCGCCGAGCAGCCACCGCTTCGCGTTGCCGGTGTCGACCTTCCGCCCCAGTGGGAGGACGATGACCAACTGCACGATCGCGAAGGCGGTGCCGAACAGGCCCTCGACGAACCCGGTGGTGCCGAACAGGTCGGCGTACAGCGCGAGGGCGATGAGGATCGTCGAGTACGCCTGGCTACGGGCGAACGCGGTCCCCGCGAGGGCCGCGAACTCCCGGTCCGCGA
>NZ_JAXRUU010000178.1:0-1495 GCF_034497445.1 Halorubrum sp. AD140 | reverse complement strand
TACCAGTCGACCGAGAGCGTCCCGTCGCCGTGCGGGTCCGGTGCGATCTCCTCGTCGGTCCGGCGGTCGACGACGTGAATGACCCCCTGCTCCTTCTTCGCGGGACACACCTCCGCCGCCCGCACGTTCTCCGCCAGTTCGTCCTCGCCGACGTAGTAGGACCGCGGCTTCGCCATCCCGCTTTGAACGTCCATCACCCAGTTGTCGGCGACCTCGGCGCACTTGCCCGCCCCGAAGCACTTGTTCGCCTCGAAAATGATCTTGTACGGCTTCTCCTCGATCGGCGGTCCCTCGCCGCCGATGTCGCTCGCGCGCAACACCTCGTCGCCGTCGGCGTCCGCCTCGTCGCTCATACCGTTCCTCGGCGACCGCGGAACTTTCGTCTGTCGGTCGTTCTCTGCGAGCGCGATTCGCCCCGGCAGCCCGAGGGTCCTCCCGACTACTCCTCGACGTGCTCCGCGAGCAGTCGCTCCGCGTGCTCGGCCGAGTCGGCGATCTCCCACCGAACCCTGTCGGCGTCTCCGTACGCCAGCGCCTCCTTCAGCTCGTCGCGGAGGACTCCCGTCCCGAACCCGACCGTCTCCCCGTCGGCGTCGCCCAGCTCGTACAGCGCGTAGCGGCTCGGCGCGCTCCCGACCGTCGATCGGTCGAGGTCGCGCCAGGGCTTCGCGAGGCTCATCGTGTGGGATCCGTCGACGTCGCGGTCATCGGTGCGCGTCGAGCCCGTCCTCGGGCCCCTCGACGATCTCGTAGCTACCCTCGGTCCAGCCGTCCTCGACGAAGACGAACACGCGACCGCCGGCGATCTCGGGGTCCGCGATCACCTCGTTTCGCTGGCCGGTCCGTCCGACGAGCACGCCGGGGAACACCTCGTCGCGCTCGCCGTCGTCGACGAGGACGCGGCCGACGCCGGAGTCCTCCAGGATCTCGTCGTCGGTGTTGTAGTCGTTGACGTACGTCATCACGCCCTCGGTCTCGGTCGGGTCGGTGACGAGGACGTGCGTCTCCTTTCCGGGGCCGGCGGTTACGGACCCCTCGACGGCGTCCGGAACGCCCCGGTAGAGGGTCGTCCGCCCGTCGAGGTACTCGACGACGACCCCCTCCTCGCGGAGGTCGATCCCGATAGACGTCGGCGGGACGTCGCTGCGTGAAGGCGCTGACATACCCGCTGCTCGGGTCGCGTCCCTCAAAAGGGACGCGCTCGGAGCCGGTCGAGGGGCCGTGACCGAAAGTGAGGTCGCGACGCGCGTCTCGGTCGTGAGAATCGAGCGTGCCACCTTTAAGTTCCCGCCGCCGCGAGGAACGTCTATGCAACGGACGCGACGGGGCCTGTTGGGCGTCGGCGCCGGTCTCGCGGGCGGGGTCGCGGGATGTCTCGGCGTCGAGGGCGTCGAGTACCCCGACGCGGCCCCGGAGGACGACCCTCCGGAGGCGGGAGACGGGAGCGACGGCGGCGGAGACGACGGCGAGAACTCCGACGGAAACGACGGAAACG
>NZ_JAXRUU010000177.1:0-1504 GCF_034497445.1 Halorubrum sp. AD140 | reverse complement strand
CGCAGAAAAATATTTGTTATTCCCCCGATTTTGTAGTTCTGTGCTTCCCCGAGATGGAAGTCACTGAGGAACTGCCCGCTCACCACCAGCCGATCAACAGCATACATGTCCGCCACACCGCACCCGACGACGCACCAGCCGCTCACTACCACCCACGCGACAATGCGCCTCGCTGAGCGCTCTCCTGAGACCGACCACTCCGCGCAGAGTCTGTGGAACGAGGGAGTGATCGCAGAGCTCCCTGACAAGGATTTCGACGGTGCTCGCTACTATCCGCCCGCTGATATCGTGATCTGTCGGACCGGTAACGCCCTCGTGACCGTACTCGATGCGGCTGCGACTCGTGTCCGGACGCCGCGAGCCGTACAGTGCCCGGAGTGCGAGGAGCCGCACGAGGCAGCGTTGATGGAGGCGTGCCCGTGGTGCGGCGCAGATACACCCGAGGGTCGGACAACTGGCACGATCACAGTGCGCTACACGGAGGATCGATAATGGCGGTTCGAGAGGGTCTCACCCAACTAACCGATTTGAGCGGGTCCGGGGACAACGTGCTCGTGAAGGCGCTGGTCACTCACATCCAAGATCTCGATAGCCACAAGCCGTACCAGAAGGGCTTGCTGCGTGACCGGTCAATGAGTGACGATGAAGTCCGGCCATTCGTAGTGTACGATGCGGATCTTCGGTTAGACAAGGGGAAGGTGTACGTTCTCAACGGAACTGATTACGAGTACACACCGTCGGGAGAGGTTCAGGTCGTGCTTGGAGAGGACGCGTACTACGAGGAGATCGCAGACACCTCGGAGTAGGACAACCAAGACGGCCTGAGAGGCGCACAATCACGTCATGCTCGCGTTGAAATCTTTTTGAGTGGGTTGGGCCACAATAGCTGATTAAATACTTCTCGGCGTGCCTCACGGATTTCGTGCTGATCGTTTTTCAGATCGGTGGATATTGGCTGACTGGTGACAAATGCTGATGTCTTATTGACGGCGGAGGTCTTGAGGCGTGACCAACTCAACACGGTGCGAACCGCGGTACAACAGTTCACTATACGGCGTACGTACGAGGCCTCCGGACGAATCTGGTGTGCTGTGCGACACGCTGAAGATATACCTCTGGGAATACAAGCGTATGCCGAAGGTCAGCGTCGAAATCCCCCAGGAATTGCTTGATGACCTTGACGAGCACGTCGGTGACGAGGGAAAGTTCGTCAATCGAAGCGATGCGGTTCGGGCTTCGATTCGCAAGACACTCGATATGCTTGATGAGATCGACAAACGACACGGGCGGGTTGAGACGGACGACGGTGAGTCCCACTAGTCTCAACCAACAGAACTGACGGATACACTGCATTGTTGGTTAAACTGGTTTGCGGTCACCCCCACCAGAACGAGTACTATCGTCGAGGTCATCAAACAGCCCCACCATGAAAAGGCGGTGTTCAGATAAGGATTGAAAGGTGAGGCGGTGCGTTTTCAAAGTGATCTATGCCCGAAAACGACCG
>NZ_JAXRUU010000176.1:0-1506 GCF_034497445.1 Halorubrum sp. AD140 | reverse complement strand
GTCGTCGAGATCCATATCTCGATGTGTGTTATTGTGTGTCATTACTCTTCCGGAACGCACAACCGAGGGCGAGCTAGCCTCGGGTCCGGCCCGTTGGGAACGCAACCGGACCCGGGGCTCGACCGGACCCGGGGCTCGACCGGCCTCAGAACCCGATCGGTCCGTCACCGCGCCCTCGAAAGGTGCGCGGTGAGGTCCGTCGTCGACACCATTCCGATCGGCCTGCCCTCGTCGTCGGTCACCGGGAGGTGGGTGTAGCCGTGCGCGGTCGGCTCCGCCAGCTCGGCGACTGTGTCGTCGCGGCCGACCGTGACGACGTCGGTGGTCATGAACGCCTCGACCGGCGTCCGGTCCTTGGGGTCGTTGTCGCGGACGAGCGCGACGAAGTCCGTCGCGGTGATCAGGCCGGCCAGCGTCCCGTCGGGCTCGACGACGAGGATCGAGTTGACCCCGGTCTCGCGCATCTGCTTGGCCGCCTCGTCCGCGGCGGCCCCGCGTTCGATCGTCGTGAGGTCGGTCGACATGAGCCGGCCGACGGGTACGTCATTCATGCCTCGTGGTAACGCGCGGCACGGTATTCAAACGTGCGGTCGGTCGGAGAACACCGCGGGTCCGGCCCGCGCTGTCGCCGACCGCGCGGGATCGGACCGGCAGGGAGTCACTCCTCGACGAGCGACTCCGGGGCGCCGGCGAGGCCGACGAGGGCGTCCGCCTCGACGTGGTGGAGGTCGCCGGGGATCACGAGCAGGTGGAGCGGGTCGCCGAACTCGCGGTCGGCGAGCGCGCTCAGCCGGTCGGCCGCCACGACCGCGTCGGGGGAGCCGGCGCGGGCGGCGACGACCGCGAGTTCGTCGCCCAGGCTGTCGGCGAGCAGGCCCGCGGCGACGTCCGCGGTCATGTACTCCTCGTGATCGGGGTCGGGGCCGGTCGGCCCCGTGCCGACCTTGATATCGAGGTAGACGGCGGTGTGGAGCCCGCGCTCCCGGTTCGCGTCGATCGTCTCGATAACGCTCGCGGGCACGTCGTCGCCGCCGTGCGCGTACGGGAACGGGAGCGTCGTCGCCTTCCCGAACCGGTAGTTTTGGAGGCCCGTCAGGCTCGAGGCCGCCGACTGCGCGGTCACGCCGTGGACCACGCGCGTGTCGACCCCGCGCTCCTCGGCGCGGAGCCGGAGGTCGGTGTGGGTGGTCGAGATCATCGTGTCGCCGGCGGTACAGAACGCGGCGTCGCCGGTCTCGGCCGCCTCGAGGATCGGCTCCGGGTCCCGCTCGACGCCCTCGCGCGACCGGACCTCGAGCTCGATGTCGTGGTACGCCTCTAAGTCGGCGACGTCGGCGCCGACCAGCCGGCTGGTGTAGAACTCCGCGAAGACGCGGTCGGCCTCGCGCAGCGCCTCGCGCCCCTCCACGGTGACGGAGCGCTCGTCGTAGAGGCCGAGTCCGATGAACGTGAGCATGCGAGCGCTCGGCGCGCGGCGCAGTAAAATGGCGCGGACCCCGCCCGCCC
>NZ_JAXRUU010000175.1:0-1508 GCF_034497445.1 Halorubrum sp. AD140 | reverse complement strand
GAGCCGGTGACGGAGCCCGCCACCGTCGAGGAGGACCTCGAAGTTGAGGGAACCGGAGAGTCGTACCGCATCGAGGACACCCTGCTCGGCGTCGATAACGAAAACGACCTCTCGATCGAGGACGGCGGCAGCGTGACCCTAGAGGCCGCGGGCGGACAGGCGGGGTTCGAGTTCGACGAACTCGACGTCGAGTCCGGCGAGCTCGTACTCGACACGGCCGAGGGCGACATCGACCTGTTCATCGACGGCGACGTCTCGTTCGGCGGCGAGAGTGACAGCCCCGCGAACCTCACCGTCGTCGGCGACGGCTCGGTCCGGCTGTACGCGAGAGACGACGTGTCCTTCGAACGGGACGTAAACGTCGACGTCGGACCCGGAGTCGAACTCCAAATGTTCCACGACGACGACGACGGTGACATCACGATCGGCGGCGAGGGCGACGACGACGACCAAGACGACAGCGGTGTCAGCGTCACCACCGGCCCGAACGAGCCCGCCGAGGCGTTCTGGCTGTTCTCGAACTCGGAGGAGATGGAGATAGACGGGTCCGACGACCCGGTCGACATCACGGGGACCCTCTACGCGCCGAACACCGAGGTCGACGACGCCGAGGGGTCGATCACGATCCGCGGATCGATCGTCGTCGACTCGTTTGACGACCTCGAAGATGCGGATCTCACGATCAAGTACGATGAAGCGCTCGCGACCGCCGAGGTGTTCGGCGAGGTGGAGCGCGTCCCGACGATCACGTACCTCCACGTGTCGACACAGACGGTGCGGATCGAGAGCGACTGATCGCCTCTGCGGACGGCGTGACGGGCGTTCCCGCGGTCAGTCGGAGAACCGGACGACGACCGTCGTCCGGTGAACGGCGACGCCCTCGTCCGCGTTCATCGTGACCTCGAGTTCGTCGCCCGTCCGGTCGATCCCGTCTATCACCTCACCTCCCCGGTCGTCCTGTCGGTCCTCGAAGTAGCGCTCCCACGCGTCGACGGTCGGTCCCTCGAACGAGAGGGTCACCGACTCGCCGGCCTCCGGGACGGACCGGTCGTCTGCGAGGGTCGCGCGAACGAGGACCGTCCGCTCGCCGCCGACCGTCGTGTCTCCGCGCGGCCGCAGGTCGACGAACCCGAACACCGTCCTGTCTCCGACCAGCAGGTCCGGCTCTCGTATCATGACGCTGCCGCCGCCGTCAGTCCGGATCACCGCGCCGTACTCATAGCGGATCTCGGTGTCTCCAGCCCCGCGGTAGACGACAGCCGTCGAATCGTTCGCCAGCCCCCCGCCCGCCGATCCGTTGATGGCGAGCCGGGAGTTCGCGTCGGTCGTCAGGGTACCGCCCCCGAGCCGGAGCTCGGTCGCCCGGCTCGGCACGCCGTCCCGGCTGAGGTCGTTGAAGTTGTCGTGGAGCACGTCGAACGCGCGCTCGACGTTGGTGTCGCGCTCGGCGAGCTGGGCGTCCTCTAACCCCCCGAGCCCGACGGTGAACGTGACCGCGATGGTCGTCG
>NZ_JAXRUU010000174.1:0-1514 GCF_034497445.1 Halorubrum sp. AD140 | reverse complement strand
GATCGGTCGGTAGTGTCGATTAGTCGACGGTGCGCGCGCGGCATCAAAGTCTCGACCAAGTGATGACTGGTCCATCGCAGGTACTTCTCGTCGGGCATCCGAACGTCGGCAAAAGCGTTCTATTCAACCGACTCGCGGACGCGACCGCTGTCGAGTCGAACTACCCTGGAACAACCGTCAGCTACACAGAGGGAGAGTTCGTCGTCGACGGCGACACAGTTCCCGTCATTGATACGCCGGGGACCTTCTCGCTTGACCCGCACGACCGCGCTGAGGAGGTGACAGTTGACCTGCTCGACGGCGCCGAGGACGCGCTCGTCGTTGGGGTGATCGACGCAACACGGTTCGAGCGCGGGCTCAACGTAGTGCTCGAACTCGTTGAGCGCGAGTTCGAGCTCACTGTGGCGGTCAACATGTGGGACCAAGCGCGTCGCCATGGGATCGAGATCGACGTCAAGAGAGTCGAGGCACTGCTTGACGTGCCGGTTGTCCCGACTGTCGCAACGGAGGGACGCGGCATCGAGACCCTCAAACGGCGGATCAACGAGGACAGATCGCCGTAGATCGAGAAAGTACAGACGCGCGTCCGAGATTCATCTTGACTCATGGAACCGGAACCTGACCCAACGACGCGGTGGGACCTCGTTGACGCGATCGCCGACCAGACGGTGGCATACGAGACGGCCGAGACCTCGATCGCCGACGAGATCGGCCAGTTGATGATCTCGCCTTGGACCGGATTTCCGTTTGCGGCCGCTGTCCTCTACGGTATCTGGGGCTTCTTTAGTGCCGTCGCCGGCTTCTTTACCGATGGGTATTTCATCCCACTATTCGACGAGTACTGGCTGCCTTTGCTCCAAGCGGCGTTCCCGCTTGAGGGCACTTGGATGTACTTCATTCTCGTCGGCGATCCGGCGGCGACCAGCAGCTCCAAGGCCTTCGGGATGCTCACGAGCGGTCTGTTCGTTGCTGTCGGTGTCGTTGTGCCCGCCCTGCTCGCGTTGTACCTCATTCTATCGATCCTCGAGGACTCGGGGTACATTCCGCGGTTGGCCGTCCTGCTCGACACTTTCTTCCACCGGATCGGCTTACACGGCTTTGCGGTCGTGCCGATGGTTCTCTCCTTCGGGTGTAACGTGCCGGGCGTCGAAGCAACCCGGTCGCTTGAAGGTGAGAAACAGCGGTTCATAATGATGACCCTGCTGTCGGTGTTCATCCCTTGTGGTGCACAGTTGGGCGTGATGCTCTCGTTGATCCCTCAATACACGGGATTCATTATCTTGTATCTAATTGCCGGCTTCTTTTTCTTCGGTGCGGTCCTCAACCGGATCGTCAGCGGCTCAACGCCGGAGTTTATTGTTGACGTTCCCCCGCTACGTTGGCCACAGCCGCGGCAGATCGGCCGAAAAATCAAGATGCGCACCCGTGGATTTCTCACCACAGGTCTGCCGTTCGTTCTCTTGAGCGTCGGTGTGGTCAACGTGCTCTACGTGACCGACCTGATGGACGCGATC
>NZ_JAXRUU010000173.1:0-1519 GCF_034497445.1 Halorubrum sp. AD140 | reverse complement strand
GACTCGCTCCTTCCGCCACGGTAGCCTGTTCAAATGTGCTTCCATCCGAGGCAACCAGATTGAGACGGTCGACATCGTGATCCTCAGCTAGGCTCACAACAAGGTTGGGACCCGAGAATTCGATCCCCTGGAACACGGAATCAGCTGGTGGTGACGGTGAACCTGTGGACGATTCCGTCCCATTGCTGGGGTTGTTTGTCCCTGAACACCCGGCGACGCCGGATAAGAGAGCTGTAGTAGACCAGGCTATGAGACAGCGTCGGCTAATGGATCGGTCCGGCTCTCGATCGTGGGGTGTAGGATTGTTTCTGGACATCATAGTGACCTCCATGGGGGACAAATCCGCCAGCCGGTGATGCGGTCGACAAAGAAGACCGCTAAGAGGAACAGCGAGACAGGGACGCCGATTCGGAACAGCGTCGATAGGATGTGGAATACCGTCCCCTGCAACAGGACAGTATCCGAATCGCCGGTGTAGCCGGGTGGATTGAGCCACCAGTGGGCGGGTTCATATCGCGCCGACACCCCGCCAGGAGGACGTTCAAGCGTTGTCATGACGGTTCCGTTGCTAGTCGTATTCAACCGCTGTCCGTCGACGACGACGTACCCGTCCCGTTCGTCGGTGTTGATTGGGGCGCCAGTATCCGCGTTCTGGAGGGTGACCCGGACGGTGACGCTGTCTTCGGTCTGATTCACTGCTTCCAGAGTGAGATTGCTCTCGTAGATCTGGATCCGAGCGAACTCATCTGCTGGCCGTTCTGCCCCGGCTCCTCTGACGAGTCCCCACGCGCGGACGGGTTCGGGTCGGTCGTCGGTTGTGGCGCGTGTTGCGATGCCGTAGCTGGCCGTGTACGGTTCCGTGAGGACGTCCAAGTGAACGTTCGACGGGAGCGTCGGCGGCGACGTCGACGTGCCGTACACGTCCAGTATCGTCACGTTCCTCCGGGGCGACGGGGTCGGGCCTGTCTCGATAGGGTAGGCGTTTACCTGGAGCGGATGCAGCGGCGAGTGCGCGGTTCGCTCTCCACCGTCCGAGCTGTAGACCAGCGTATCCCAGTCTTTGTTCCGAGCCGAGTAGAACCGCCAGACACCCCGGACGTCACCGTTGGGCAACTGGTAACCGAGCCACGGCTGGTTCTTGTAGACGACAAGGCCGAGATCGCCATTGGGATACTCGGCGATGAACCCCGAAACCGCGAGATCGTACTTCGTGACCTCGATTGAATCGGTCACCGAGACGTTCTCGGTGGGGTATGAAACGGAACTCTCCCAGTTAGTACAGTCGCCCTCGTCGTTGTGGGCGGTACAGACCTCGACTTCCTTCCGGAGCCGGACCGAAATGTTTGCCTGGAGCGTGAGTTCATGCTCCTCGTCGGCGTAGCCGTCCAGCGAGTACGATAGCGCCGGCGTGTGAGAGCCGCCAGCCGTCGTCTCCTCATCACCGTCGACGAGTAGTTTCGTCTCCTCGACTTGGTGGCTCTCGAGACTCCAGTAAACACGACGATCACCAGAGGTGTCG
>NZ_JAXRUU010000172.1:0-1528 GCF_034497445.1 Halorubrum sp. AD140 | reverse complement strand
TCGCGGTGGCGCGCGACCTCCTCGTGGTCGTCCCACAGCGCCGTGATCTTGTCGACGCGCTCGGGGTTGCCCGGGAGGAGAACCGCGTTCGCGACGTCCTCGGGCGCGGCCTCGACGTGGTAGCCCGCCTCGTCGTTCGGGTCCTCGCTGTCGTCGGTCATGTCTCCGCCCTTCGGCGAGCCGTTTAAAAGTAGTTCCGTCTCGGTCGCTCGGGGACGTCCCGCCGATGTCAGTTCTCGCCGATGTCAGTTCTCGCCGGCGTCGTTCAGCGTCCCCTCGTTGATCGTGTTTGGGAGCAGTTCGCCCAGCGTGTACTCCGTCACCGCGTCGCCGCCCTCGTCGCAGGCGACGACGAGGTCGTCGGCCGCGAACTCCGCGAGCGTCTGCCGGCACATCCCGCAGGGGGTGACGCCGTCGCGGACGTCCGAGGCGACCGCGATCCGGTCGAACTCGCGGTGGCCGTTCTTCACCGCCTCCGCGAGCGCGACCTCCTCGGCGTGGAGGCTGTTGGAGTAGTTGGCGTTCTCGATGTTACAGCCGGTGTAGACGGTTCCGTCGGCGGTCCGGAGCGCGGCGCCGACGCGGTACTCGGAGTACGGGACGTGGGCGGCGTCTAAGGCGTCACGCGCCGCGGCGATCAGGTCGTCCATACGGGCGGGTGGCGCGGCGCGCCGATAACTGTACTGTACTGTACTGTACTGTACTGTACTGTACTGTACTGTACTGTACTGCGGCTCGCTACGCCTTCGACGAGGCCTCCGAAGCCCCAGCCGCTCGTTTATAAATAGTTGAGCGCGGATCGACGGCGATGTTAAGTTAAGAACGAGGCGGTCAGTGTTTCGAATGTTCTATGTCCGAAACCAACCGCCTCACCGGCTCTACTGAATGGATAGACTTGGAGTTTGTGGAACGAGAGCGGACACCCCACGAGATCATTGAAACCGGTATTCAGCTCCACCTTGCTGGACTATCACTTTCGAATACCAAACAGTATCTTGAGAAGTTGGGTGTCAAACGAAGTCGAACAGCAATTCACAACTGGATTCACAAGGCCGATTTACAGCCAGCTGACAGTGCAAGCCCGAATCGCGTTGCGGTTGACGAGACTGCGATTCAGATCGACTCAGACAGATTCTGGCTGTATGCGGCCGTAGATCCTCAGACAAACGAATTCCTCCATGTTGACGTATTTCCCGTTCAAAATCAACAATTCACGCTGGTGTTTCTCCGCGATCTCAGAGAGAAACACCTCGTTGAGGATGCGCTCTTTCTCGTTGATGCTGGCGGACATCTCACAGCTGCACTCTCACGAACATCGCTCCGATCTCAAATCACTCGCCATGGAAATCGGAATGCCGTCGAACGTGTCTTTCGAGAGGTAAAACGACGAACCTCTTCGTTCTCAAATACGTTCCGAAATGCGGAGCCGACGGCGGTGGAATCATGGCTCCGAGCCTTCGCCGTCTGCTGGAACCGATGCTTAAGTTGACATCGCCACACGAACACTCCCGAAGCCCCAGTCGCTCGG
>NZ_JAXRUU010000171.1:0-1529 GCF_034497445.1 Halorubrum sp. AD140 | reverse complement strand
ACGCTTGAGGAGGCTCTCGCTACGATCCGTCAGCACCGAGACACGGACCCGGCGACGACCGATATGGACGACACCACGGAGTGACTCGAAATGCCTGATGCTGAGCCTCGGTATAACGTACGAGAGCATACCGGGAATCCCGAGCATGCATCGGTCGACGACGTAGTCGACCTCGTAGTCGAACGGGCACAGAACCCGCGAACCGAACACGACGACGCACATTTCGATACAGCGGTCGCTGCTATCGTCGATAGATACGGAACAGAATCGGTCCGGACAGTCATCCACCGCATCCTCGTCGACGACGAGCCGTTTCGGACCGCCACGAGCGGGCTTGCAATGCGCAACGTCGACGGCGTTCGGATCGGGACGGCAGCCAGCTGGTTCCTCGAGGAGCTGAACACTCAGGACGCCGACTGAGGTTGGCGGGACAGTCACCTCAAGGGCCCGATGTGCAAGCACTGTGCAAACGCCGAAACGGTTATCACTCTATGTGCAGAACTTACACATCAAATGAGCGCAAGCGACGATCCGCGACGGGTCCACTTCCAATCCCCGGAGTATCTCGTCGACCGGCTCGACGCGATCGCGGAGCTCTTCGATAAGGATCGGACGGATCTGCTTGTCGAAGCCATCCGCGAGTACATCGAAGACACAGCCGACAGCGAGACGTTCCAAGAACTCGTCGCGACGAAGTACTATGACGGTCAGCTCGAGTTCGAGACGGTCAAGCAGTTGGTCGGCGCCGAGACGGCCCAGCGGCTCCGACTTCTCAAAGCGGATCTCGAGGACGAGCCACTCGATCTCGCTGCGCCCGAGGACGTCGACGTCTACGATGGTGACGCGACCGCGGTCGAGCCCGCGGCTGACGACGATCGATGAGCGGTCGACGACTGCGAACGGTCGTTGCCGACACCAGCGCGCTCGTCAGTCTCGCGGTTCCCCGAGTCGACGCGGCCGTCGACACTGACACTCCAGACCCGTTCCAGTATCTGCTCACCTCCTGTGAGGTGTTCGTACCACCAGAAGTGGTCGCGGAACTCCGTGAGATCACGCAGTACCAGGATATCCACGCCGCGGCTGCGAACAACGTCCTCGCTGCCCGCAATTACTACACGGTTGAAGACCCCTACAAGCGTGAGGACACACCAGACTCGCGGCCAACATTCGGGCTCGACGACGGCGAAACCGACGGGATCGTCCTCGCGAACGCGCTCGACGTCGACGTGTTTCTCACCGACGAGTTTGGCGGGACGAACTTCCCACTCATCCACGCCGTGCTACAGGGCCCGCGGATCGTCCCGACGCCGCGGCTCATCGTCGACTACGCCCGGAACGGACATCTGAGTCACGAGGCGGCTCGAAGGCTGATTACGACGATTAGCCCGCATCGGAGCTGGGAGAACAGTCCGTACGTCACACAATTGCTCGACCGACTTGAAGAGTAACCGGTCTCCGAGTGGCGACGCCGAGCAGCCAGCGCCGGTGACGACTCCTGAAAGCCTTTGGCCGCTCGGAATCCCGTGACC
>NZ_JAXRUU010000170.1:0-1533 GCF_034497445.1 Halorubrum sp. AD140 | reverse complement strand
ACACGCTCCCTCTCCCCCAGAAAAGAGCTTCCGGTCTCGTGAAAATGACCCCCAATAATCCAGAGACGGTCCGTGGCACCTGCTCGTTCTGCGGCGAGACAGTTACTGATCGACACGCGATAATCGAGTATGAAACAGCCAGCGGTGAACCGGGCGTGTGGGCCGAATGCCCCGGCTGTGGCGAAATCGTCGATCCTCTCAATGCTCAGTAAACAGTTCATCCAGCAGATCGTCAGACCTGAGCCGTCATCGACGGTTCACCACGAATGCCGCCACTGTGGGTACAGCGTCGAGGAGGACGTCGATGAATGTCCACAGTGTGGCTCTCGCGAGATTGCGGCCTACGATCTCGAGTGATTGCTTAAGAACTCACAGTTGGCGAAGCGGATTCAATTCCTTATGTATCAGCCGAGCGCTAAAGTAGGTCCAATTGTTACATAAGGTATGAAGGAGCAGTCACCGCCAACTTCGCTCCCGAAGTATCTCGCAGAGGGACTCCCGAAACAGGATACGGAGACACTCCGAGAGGTACAGCGCTACATCGAGGCGCTCATCAAGTACCGCGACCAGTCGGTTTCCGCCGAGGAGCTTCCTGAGACAGCCGAGCCCGTCGACGAGTCCAAGAGTTCAGGAAACGGCACCGTCGTCAAAGAAAAGGTTACCTGTGGCGACGACAGTTGTAAGTGCGCCAGCAGGGATCCCGCAGATATGCACGGGCCGTATCTCTATCGCTACTATCGTGAGAATGGGACAATGAAATCAGAGTACGTTGGGAAACCAGGAAGTGAGTAGCGGTGAGTCGAGACTACCAAAATTTCGACGTCCTCGACCAACAGAAATAGCTGGTAAATCGACGCTACAGCGCTCGTGAGTCGTTTTTGACAATACTGGCAAACGCGACGTTTGCTTGGACTTGCTCGATCTCGACCGTCGGCTCATCACCCGGTTGTCCGCCGGGGACGATCACGACGTAGCCGCGTTCAACCTTCGCGATGCCATCGCCTTGATCACCGGTCGTCTCGATCGTCACATCGCGGACCTCACCCTCATCTACGGGCGGACCATCCGACGTCGGAGTTGGTTCTTGGGCAGCCGATTGGGGTTGCTCTTGCTGGGCCTTCTGGCCTGTCGAGGATTCTGATGCCAAGATCGCGACACGATACGTTTCGTCGGCAGCAAGCGCGTCGTGTTCGATTTCACTCGCGGGGACATCCACAATATATGACCCATCGCGTTCTTCGATTTGAGCACTGAACAGAGAGCGAAGCGAATCAGAGATTTTGATCATCGAGTATCAGTAGTATAGGCTAAGCAAAGTACGTAAATCCCGTGTGTTACACTCGACTCATGCGATCCTGTACTCAGTGGTCAGAACGTTGACGTTGTGCCTACTCGCCCGCGAATACTATACTCCACTGCTTCGAGTGTTCAATTGGTTTGTTGTACCTGTCGAGGGGATTACTCCCACGCTGGCATATCTGTCACACCCCACTGCTTCGAGTGCTCAATCTACTCGTCGCGCCTGCCGAGCGA
>NZ_JAXRUU010000169.1:0-1535 GCF_034497445.1 Halorubrum sp. AD140 | reverse complement strand
CCCGCGCCCGCGAACAGGTGGTCCATGAAGAACTCGCCGACGTGACCGCTGGCGTTCGCGAGGCCGTCCGGATAGCGGTCGGAGCGGGACAACAGGAGGAGCCGCGGCGTCTCCACGCCGCCGGCGGCGACGACGAACGCGTCTGCCTCCTGTCTGTGTTCCTCGCCGTCCGGCGTCGCGTAGACGGCGGCGGTCACCCGGTCGTCGTCGTCGTGCTCCAGCGACCGCACGCTCGCGCGGTCGATGACCGTCGCGCCCCGCTCTTCAGCGCGCTCGACGTGGACGGTCGCGTCGTACTTCGCGCCGCTCGGGCAGACGGGCTGGCAGGTGCCGTAGCCGACGCAGGCGGACCGGTCGTCGTACTGCTCGGAGTTGCGCGCGTTCGGCACCGAGTGCATGTCGATCCCCAGCGCCTCGCAGGCCTCGTCGAACAGCGAGTCGCTGTAGGAGGGCTCGAACGGGCCCATCGGGTGCGGCTCCTCGCGGGGCGGCGCGTAGGGGTTGTCGACGTTGCTGCCGCCCGCGACGCCGAGCTCGCGTTCGGCCTCGGCGTAGTACGGCTGGAGGTCCGCGTAGTCGATGGGCCAGTCCGCGCCGACGCCGCGTTCGCTCTCGGAGTTGAAGTCGTCCTCGTGCAGGCGCATCACCATCCCCTGCCAGTGGAGCGTCGACCCGCCGATTCCCTTCACGCGAGCGTGGTTCAGCGGGTAGAACCGGTCGCCGGCGTTCTCGTGAGCGTCGCGCGCGCCGCCGACGCCCCACACGTCCGGACGGCTGTAGAAGGGCCGGATCGCGCGCTCCTGTCTGGCGAGGCGGTCCTCGGGGTCGAACCGCGGACCGGCGTCGAGCACCACGACCTCGTGGTCGCCCGCGAGCCGATCGGCCACGATGGCGCCCGCGGGACCGGCGCCCACGACGCAGACGTCGGCGTCCGGGACGGGGCTGCGGTCCGCGTCGTCGTCCCCGTCAGACCGGCCGTCTCCGACGCTCTCGGCGCCGCTCATCGCGGCCCCCGTCGGTAGCTCTCCGCGCCGCCCGCGTGCCCCTGCGGGTTCTCGATGCCGACGAGTTCGCCGCCGGTCGGCGACGAGTACAGCGCGAGCAGCAGCTCGTTCACGACGTAGTACCGAACGCGCTCGGCGGTCGTCCCGTGCGGGTCCTCCTCGGCCGTGTCCGCGCCGATCTCGCGGAGGAGTTCGTCGCGCTCGGCCGCCGAGAGCTCGGCGACGGGGGCGTCGTACCACGACCGGGCCGCCGACTCCACCTCGGCGACCGCCGCGCGGATCCCCTCGTCGTGGGGCGACCCGTCGAGCCGCCCGTCGAGGAAGCCCTCGACGAACTCGTCCACCCCGGAGACGTCCTCGGGATAGACCGTCCGCGCGACCGCGGTCATCGCCTCGCGGACCGCCTCGTCGTCCGGGGGACCCTCGCCGTCCCCCCAGGCGTCAGTCGCTTCGTCGTCGGCCGCCCGACGGACGCCGAGCGCGACACCGCCCGTCGCGCCGATCGCGGCCAGCGCGGCCGCCGCGTCGCGT
>NZ_JAXRUU010000168.1:0-1535 GCF_034497445.1 Halorubrum sp. AD140 | reverse complement strand
AACCCGCCGTCGCCCGCCCCGCCCTCGGAGAAGCTCCACTGGTCGAAGCTGGCGTACAACGAGTCCTACTGGCTCACGGCGCGGGGGCTGCTCTGACCATGTCCGAGACGGACGCAGCCGAGCCGACCGACCTCGAGGCGGCCATTGCGGAGAACCCGGAGGCGGTCGCCGCGTTCGTGGAGCGGCTCGACGCGGTCAACGAGCTGCTGGACGTGCTCTCCCTGGGCGAGAACGCGCTCTCCGACGAGATGGTGCGCGAGCTCTCTGCCACCGGATCGACGCTCGTGGAGTCCGCCGACGGCCTCGCCACCGACGAGACCGTCGCGTTAGCCGAGGCGGTCGGCGAGAACGGGGACGAGCTGCGGGCGGCGCTCGACACGCTGCTCGAACTCCAGCGGAGCGGCACGCTCGACGAGCTGGCCGAGCTCGCCGAGGTCGGATCGCTGGCGACCGCCGCTCTCGACGACGAGATGGTGGCGTCGCTGGCCGGGACCGGCGCCGCGCCCGGCGAGGTCGCGCAGACCGCGGCCGACGACGACACGCGCGACGGCGTCGAGACGCCGCTGAAGGGCGGCGGCGAGGCGGAACGCGAGCCGCCCACGCGGGTCGGAGCGGTCGGCCTGCTCCGCGGCGTGCGCGACCCGGAGGTCCAGTACGGGCTGGGCTACCTGCTGGCGGTGGCGGGCGCGATCGGCCGCGAGCGGTCCGGCCGTGAGTGAACCGCTACGGAGTCGTAGCGCGGAAACGCGTGTTCGAGAATCGGAACCGGTGTTTGGTCGCGCGGTCAGACGAGGAGCTGGATGTCCGCCTCGGCCATGTCCTGAATGGCGGTCGCGGCGCCGACGCCGGTGGTGACGCCGTCGTAGAAGTCGTCTTCGTCGTAGTCCATCAGCTCGATGTTCATCTGGCAGGCCTGGAACTCCACGCCCATGTCGAGGCTCGTCTCGAGGAGCTCCTCGATCGTAGCGGTGTCGTTGTCCGAGATCCGCTTTTCCATCATCCTCGTCGTGACGCGGTCCATCCCGGGGAGCGCGGCGACGGCGTTCGGGACGGGCATGTTGGGGTTGCCGACGGAGCTGAGCTGGAGGTTCTTCGACCGCTCCTTGTGGAGCATGTCGAGCCCCCAGAAGGTGGTGAAGACGGTCACCTCGTAGCCGAACGCGGCCGCGGTGCTGGCGAGGATGAGCGGCGGATACGCCATGTCGAGCGTCCCCTTCGTGGCGATGATGCTCATCTTCTTGCCGCCGTCCTCGTCGGTGGCCTCGGCGAGCGCCTCCTCGAGCTCGTCGATGCGCGCGGCCAGCTCCGCGCGCGAGGGCGCGTCCTCGGCCGGCCCGTCCTCGGTCGGCGCGTCGGGTGTGTCCGTACTCATCGTTACTCCGTCTTGCGGACGTAGTGTTTGTACACGTCGTCGCCTTCCGTCTGGTCGAGGAGCTCGACGCCCGCGGTGCCGTCGGCCCAGCCGTCGATGTCGCTCACGCTACCGGGGTCCGTCGCCACCACCTCGAGGACCTCGCCCGCGGCGAGACCGTCGA
>NZ_JAXRUU010000167.1:0-1549 GCF_034497445.1 Halorubrum sp. AD140 | reverse complement strand
ACCAGCGTCACCGCCACGACGAACTCCGCCCTGTTGGCGATGAACACCATCGCGGGGACGATCCCGCCCAAGATGAGGAGCACGGCCTGTTGGATCGAGAAGTTCATACCTGACACAAGTCGTCTCTGAGGATATATAATGCCCGTGTTTTCAGGGTTCGAGAACGGGTACGTTATATGTCTCCCAACGCATAACGCCGCCTATGGGCCAAAACGAGACCGCACACGCTGGCGCAGACGACGTGGGCGGCGACGGCGAGGAATTCGACCCTATCGGTACACTCACGCTCATCGGGATTTACTTCGTGATTCTAGTGCTCGCTTGGGTGTACATCTACTACGTAGAGTTCCTGGGGCGGGACCTCGTCGTCGTGGGGTGATCTAACATGCACATCCACGCGTACGAGAAACTCTGGCTCGCGCTGTCGATCGTGTTGATCCTCGCGCTCATCGGCACCGTGACCTACGGTGCCGTCGGGCCGGGCGTGGCGATGGTCGCCGACACGCAGCCGACCGTCGACGCGACGGCGCTCGACGAGGACGAGCGGTTCTCGGAGCCCCGCGTCGAGCAGGTCGGCGAGGACGAGTACGAGGTGTACGTTGTCGCCCGGCAGTTCGGGTTCCAGCCCGACCCGATAGTCGTACCGGCGAACAGCACGGTGACGTTCCAAGTCACTTCCGCGGACGTGATACACGGGTTCGAGGTCGCCGGGACGAACGCGAACGCGATGGCCGTTCCCGGAGAGGTCTCGGAGATCACGGTCGAGACCGACGATCCGGACGAGTACGGGATCGTCTGTAACGAGTACTGCGGGGCCGGCCACCACGGGATGGAAGGGAAGTTCAACGTCGTGAGCCAGTCGGAGTTCGAGAGCGGGGGTGACGACGAGTGAGCGAGGCACTCGAGGCCAAGCAGACGTTCGTCGACAAGTTCCCGGATGAGGCCCGAGTCGTCCGTGCGGCCTTCCTGAGCGCCTTCTTCGCCCTGTTCCTCGGCGCGATCTTCGGGATCCTTCAGACCCTCCACCGAACCGACGTCGCGCGGATCATCCCCTCGACGGACTACTACACCGTCCTGACCGCGCACGGCGTGTTCATGGTGATCAGCTTCACGATATTCTTCCTCGTGGGCCTGTTCACCTGGGCGGTGACGCGCAGTCTGGACCGACCGCTGATAAACATCAAGATCACTTGGACGTGGTACGGCCTGATGGCGGCCGGTATGACGCTCACCGGGATCTCGATCCTCGCCGGGTTCGTCGACTCCATCGACATGAGCGCGGACGTGCTGTTCACCTTCTACGCGCCGCTTCAGGCCCACCCGCTGTTCTACGTCGGCCTCACGGTGTTCATCGTCGGCACGTGGATCGCGGGCGCGGACTGGTTCCGGACCTTCCTCGCGTGGCGGAGCAACCATCCTGACGAGCGGATCCCGCTTCAGACGTTCATGGTGTTGACCACGATGACGATGTGGTACATCGCCTCATCCGCCGTCGCCGCCTCCGTGCTGCTGTTCCTCCTCCCGTGGTCGCTCGGCTTCATCGACCAGG
>NZ_JAXRUU010000166.1:0-1551 GCF_034497445.1 Halorubrum sp. AD140 | reverse complement strand
GACCGCTCCCGGTGGACTCGGCGCTCCCCTCAGTCGTACTCGTAGAAGCCGCGACCGGTCTTCTTCCCGAGGTCGCCGGCCTCCACCTTGCGCTTGAGGAGGTAGGCGGGCTTGTAGCGGTCGCCGAGCTCCTCGTGGAGCGTCTCGCTGGCGTCGAGCGCCACGTCGAGGCCGATGTGGTCGGCGAGTTCGAGCGGCCCCATCGGAACGTTCGTCCCGAGCGTCATCCCGCGGTCGACGTCGGTCTTGTCCGCGACGCCCTCGTCGTACGCGCGGATCCCCTCGTTTATCCACGGCATCAGGATCCGGTTCGTGACGAAGCCGGGCTTGTCGTCGGCCTCCCACGTCTCCTTGCCGAGGTCCTCGGCGAAGGCGTGCGCGAAGTCGACGACCGCGGGGTCGGTGCGCTCGCCCACCACGACCTCGACGCCGTCCATGATCGGGACCGGGTTCATGAAGTGGAGGCCGACCACGTCGCTCGCGCGGTCGGTCGCGCTCGCGATGGCGGTGATAGACAGCGTGGAGGTGTTCGTCGCGAGGACGATGTCGTCGTCGGTGACGCGGTCGAGGTCCGCGAACACGTCGCGTTTCACGTCGAGGTCCTCGATCACGGCCTCGACGACGAGGTCGGCGGCCGCGAGCTCGTCGAGGTCGGTCGTCCCCGCGACCCGGTCGCGGATCGCGTCCGGGTCCTCGTCGAGCGCGCCCTTCCCGGCCAGTCGGTCGAGGCTGTCCGCGACGCTTTCGAGGCCGCGCTCGACGTACTCGGACTCGACGTCGCGCATCACCACGTCGTAGCCCGCGGCCGCCGCGACCTGCGCGATGCCGTTGCCCATCGTCCCGGCGCCGACGACGCCCACGACGTCGATATCGGATAACTCTCGCATGCGGACCGCTGCCCCGCCGCGGGTGGTAAGTATTGCGAAACCGCGGGGCCGGTGCCGTTTCTCGCAGAGAAATTAACAATTCGAGTAGTAATGAACACCCGATGCGAGGCAACGATTTCGGGCACTGTAACTGGCCGACGCGTCCGATTCCGTTTCTTTACGACCACCTCGACCACCATAGGCCTTTTTACCGATGTAACGGAATATCGAACCGATGCTTCCTCACGCCGCCGACGACATCGAGCGCGACGGGAAATCCCTGATCCTCGCGTACGACCACGGGCTCGAACACGGCCCGGTCGACTTCGACCCGAACCCGGACACGGCGGACCCGGAGCGGATCTTCGAACTCGCCACCCACGAGGCGGTCACCTCGCTGGCCGTCCAGAAGGGGCTCGCCGAGGCGTACTACCCGGACTACCAGGACGAGGTGAACCTCCTGTTGAAGCTGAACGGCACCTCGAACCTCTGGATGGGCGAGCCGGACAGCGCGGTCAACTGTACGGCGGAGTACGCGGCCGAATTAGGGGCCGACGCGGTCGGGTTCACCGTCTACGGTGGGTCGAACCACGAGGTCGAGATGGCCGAGGAGTTCCGCGAGGCGCAGGAGGCGCCCGCGAACACGACATGGCCGTCGTCATGTGGTCGTACCCCCGCGGCCAGG
>NZ_JAXRUU010000165.1:0-1570 GCF_034497445.1 Halorubrum sp. AD140 | reverse complement strand
CGCGCCCATGCCGATGTCCGGCCGGGCGACGATCGCCTGTTTCATGTCTCGTCTCACCGTCGCTGCGGGTTTAGCGCTTTGCTCTCGCCCGGGCCGGCGGCTGGCGGGCGCGGAAAATGTGAAGAACGGATCCGGACCGCGAGTCGGTCGTCCGACTCAGTCGTCGGCCGGGGCCGCGCCGCCGGAGGCGGACCCGAGGCCGGACGCCATGCCGGAGACGGTGCCCTCGTTGCTCGCGACCCAGCGCAGCAGGAGGAACGCGAAGAGGTACTTCGCGCCGATGTCCAGCGCGCTGTACGCCCACGAGGTGATGGCGACGTCGAGCACCGCGATCCCCTCGGCGCCGAGCGCCCAGAAGATCGGGTAGCCGAGCCAGAGGACCACGGTGAGGATCTTCAACGTGTTGAAGATCTCGGCGGTGCCGGCGATCTCGGCGTCCCGCCCCCACTCGGCGAGCAGGATGTAGAGGACGACGACGAAGAACGCGCAGCTGATCACGTACCAGACCCAGCGCAGCAGGTGGGAGGACGTGGTCAGCGCGGCCGCGAGGCCCGTGACGCACATCCCGATGTCAGCCACGACGGCCGTGAACAGCTTCGTCATGTTCGACCCGGCCAGGAGGCCGAGCGCGATGAGGATCATCGGCGTCGAGAGCGCCCACGTGAGGTACCGTCCCCACGGCGAGAGCACTTCCTGACCGGCCAATGCGTGGCCAGCCGGCATCTCGAGGAAGCTCACCGTGAGCCCGGAGACGAGACCGGTGTAGCTGGAGATAGACACCAGCGGCACCATCAGCGTGGCGACGAAGATCAGCTGCGCGCGCGGGTCCTCTACGTTCCTACCCATATAAACGAACAGGAGGATGGAGAGGCCGGCGAGGGCGATGTTTATCCAGAGCGACGATGCCAAGAGCCCGTTCTCTTGGATCGCTTGGAAGACTTCCGTCTGTGTCATTTCGAGCGGGACTGTTCCGCTTGCGAGTAAGTCAGCCGCTGCTGTTTCGATCATGCGACAGTACTGATCATATCGCGTATTTATTAAATGTACCAACCTTACTGGTAAGGTTTTCCAACCGTTTCGAATCTCAGGGCCAATTTTTTAAAATATTTATCCTATCTCGGACGACCGCGAACGAGCGTCGTCCACCGACGCCGCTCACCGCCCGACGAGCGGAAGTCGATCGAGCGGCCCGCCGCCGACGTCCGCCTCCACCGCCGCCGCGCAGTGTTCGCCCCCGAGCAGGCACATCGGGACGCCGATCCCCGGATTGGCGCTCCCGCCGACGTAGTAGAGCCGGTCGGCGCCGCGCACGCGCGGTCCGGGGCGGAGCGGGCCGGTCTGTCGCGTCGTGTGCGCCAGCCCGAGCGCGGTCCCGCCGGGCTGGTCGAACCGGGACGCGAACTCCGAGACGCAGACCGACTCCTCGGCGACGATCCGATCGCGGAGTTCGACGCCGGTCCGCGCCGCCACCGCGTCGAGCACGCGGTCCCGGAGCGCCGCCCGCCGCTCCGGCGTGTCGTCGAGACCCGGCGCCAGCGGCACGAGCGTCACGACCGCCTCGTGGCCCTCG
>NZ_JAXRUU010000164.1:0-1595 GCF_034497445.1 Halorubrum sp. AD140 | reverse complement strand
CTCACGCGGGAGATTCCCGGATTCAGGGCTCCCGTTCGAGCGTCGCCTCGGCGTCGATCCCGTACACCGCGCGGGGGGTCTCGACGTGCGCCCGTCGGACCGCCTCGTCGTGTCCTTCCTCTAACAGCCACCGCACCCGCCGCGGGACGGTCTTCGGCCCCAGCACCATCCCCGGCCGGTCCGGGTCGTCGACGAAGTCCGTCTCCATCAGGAACGGCTCGTCGGCCTCGGCGGCGCGCTCCAACCGGTCCTTGTCGCTCATCACGCTCGGCGTGACGCCCGCTAACTCGCCGGCCCCGTAGTGTTTGACCACCTTCGAGGGGTCGAGGCCCACCTCGTCGGCGACCGCGGCGAGGTCGGTCAGGTCCTCGGTGGCCTCGGTGTGGAGCTGGACCGCGCAGTCGACGTCGGCCCCGAGCTCGAACGCGCGCCGCGTCACCGCGTTCGACGCCTCCCACACGGCGTCGCTCACGTCGTAGTGGGGCCGGCCGGACTTCAGCGCGAGCGCGTCGCCATCCGCGACGTACTCGCCCGCGACCTCGAGCCCGCCACGCATGAGGTCGCGGGCGTCGTCGGGCGGGAAGCCGCGCTCGTCGACGAGCCGACTGATCAGGCCGGGGTGGACGCCGAGGACGGGCCACGCGCGCCCCGGGAGCGCCTCCGTCGCGGCCGCGACCGTCTCCAGCGTCTCCTCGAAGACGGCCCGGAAGTCGTCCGGTTCGTCCGGCTCGACGCCGAGCAGCCACGAGGGCTTGTTCACCACGAGCAGGTGGGTGCCGCCGAGCCGGGCGAACTCCTCGACGGCCTCGACCCCGCGGCCGTGTCGCGGGTCGAGGTGGAGGTGATTGTCCAGCACGGGCGTGCCGAGATCCTCGGTCATGGGAAGGCGTTCGGCCGCGCGGGATTAGAAGGATCGGTCCCGGGCGGGCGGAGACCGAGTTTGCTCCGGGGCGCGCCGGCGGTGCGCAGTCGGCCGCTCAGTCCGCGCGGTTCGCGGCGAACGCCGCGTCGGACCGCGGGACCGTCACGTCGGCGAGCCCGGACTCGATCTCGTCGCGGCGGTCCTCGAACCGCCCGGGCAACACTAACCGCTCGCCCAGTTCGTCGAGCGGTTCGTCGCTCGCGTACCCCGGGTCCGCGGTGGCGAGCTCGAAGAGGACGCCGGCGAACTCGCGGAAGTAGACGGACCGGAACCAGTGGCGGTCGATCTGCTCGGTCGGGCGTAACCCCAACGACGCGACCGCGTCGCGCATCCCGGACTGGTCGGCGTCCGTCGGCGTCTGGAACGCGACGTGGTGGACCGTGCCGCGACCCGAACTGCCCGTCCGGTCCGTCTCGACGACGTCGACGTACTTGCCCACGGGGCCGCTCGCGGCGAAGCGGGTGCGGTCGTCTCCGGTCGCGGGGTCCGCCTCGGAGTCGACCTCCGTCAGCCCCATCGTCCGGAGGAGCCGCGTCGTGCGCTCGGCGTCGTCGAGCCAGAGGGTCACGGAGTGGAAGCCGCGGATCGCGGCCGACTCGGGGACGAACGCGGTCCACGCGGTCGTCGGGTCGTCCTCCGGAATATCGACGGCGACCAGTTCGACGGGGAGCCC
>NZ_JAXRUU010000163.1:0-1604 GCF_034497445.1 Halorubrum sp. AD140 | reverse complement strand
GTCGCCACGTACTCCAGCTTCATCGACGCGCCCTCCGTGAGCCCGGGCGAGTGGCTCAAAGAGGAGTTCGAAAGCCGGGTCGGCGCCGAGTTAGAGTGGGCGACGCCCGACAACGAGGTGAACTACTACGTCGAGCGCGCCGCCTCGGGGGCGTCGATCGACGCCGACCTCTACGTGGGGCTCACGACGGAGGACCTCGTGCGCGTCGACGAGGAGCTGGACGAGGACCTCTTCGCCGAGGCGGGCGATATCGAGGGGCGCGACGCGGTCAAGGAGGGACTCCGGTTCGACCCGTTCGACCGGGCGATCCCGTTCGACACCGGCTACGTGAGCCTCGTGTACGACGGCACGACGATGGAGGCGCCCGAGACGTTCGACGGGCTGCTCGACGACGAGCACGCGGGGGCGCTCATCGCGCAGAACCCCGGCGCCTCCTCGACGGGGCGCGCGTTCCTCCTCCACACGGTCAACCGCTTCGGCGACGGCGGCGTCGCGAGCGACGGCGACGGGGAGGCGATCGAGGGCGAGGACGGCGACCCCGACTACGACTATCTCGACTACTGGACGGACCTCCAGGAGAACGAGGTGCGCGTGCTGGGAAGCTGGGACGACGCCTACGCGGCGTGGAGCGAGGGGGAGGCGCCGATGGTCGTCTCCTACTCCACCGACCAGGTGTTCGCCGACATGGAGGACCAGGACCTCGAGAAACACCAGATCCGCTTCCTCAACGACCAGGCGTACGCGAACCCGGAGGGGATGGCCGTCTTCGCCGACGCGGACGAGCCCGACCTCGCCCGCGAGTTCATGTCGTTCGTGCTGGAGCCCGACGTTCAGGGGCAGATCGCCCAGCGCAACGTCGCGTTCCCGGCGACCGACGACGCCGAGCTGCCGAGCGACTACGCCGAGCTGGCACAGGAGCCGGCCGACCCGGTGACGTTCACCTACGACGAGCTCCAGGGGTCGGTCGACGCGTGGGTCGAGGCCTGGGAGCGGCAGATCGCCGAGAACTAAGCGCGTGGCCGACGAGGGGCCGAGCGCGTGACCGACGACAGCGGCCGGCAGGGAGACACCGGGCGGCTGACCCACCTCCGCGAGGGCGTCGAGTCGCACGCGCTGACCGCGCTCGCGGTCCTCACCAGCGCCGCGCTCGTCGTCGCCTTCTACTACCCGACCGCGACCGTCCTCGTCGATGCGGTCGTCGTCGACGGCGCGGTCACCCTCGCGGTCTTCGCGGAGGTCCTCACCGACCCGTTCTACTTCGGGGAGCTGGCGCGGCTGCTGTCCGGGGAGTCGCCGGCCGCGGTCGCTCGCTCGCTCGCCTCGCCGGACCGCCGGCTCGGGATCGTCGGCTTCACCGCGTATCAGGCGGTCCTCTCGACGGTCGCGAGCGTCGCCCTCGGGCTCCCCGCCGCCTACCTGCTCGCGCGCTTCGAGTTCCCCGGCCGGCGGACGCTGCGCTCGCTCACCATCGTCCCGTTCGTCCTCCCGTCGATCATGGTCGCGGTCGGGTTCGTCGCCACGTTCGGCGAGAACGGCACGTTAAACGCCGCGCTGGCGGCGGTCGGGCTCCCCCCGCTCGATCTCATGTTCACCCTCGAAGCGGT
>NZ_JAXRUU010000162.1:0-1613 GCF_034497445.1 Halorubrum sp. AD140 | reverse complement strand
ACAGTACCGTGACTGGATGGTCTTCTAGGACATCTCCGGACCAAGCAAGTTCCCCGAAGGCGTCGTCTTGGTCGATAATCGTGGCGAACGGTTGAATAATCGTCGCGTCGGTATCCCGACTGGATCGTCTGAACAGCTTTCGCCGGGGGGACTTTTGACTTATTAATAACAGACTCCATCTCCCCTACGTTGAGGTCCTCTTGGATCCAGTATCGAAGGACGATGTCGGGCACGCTCCCGTCAGGTGGGGCGCCGAATTGGATCTTGCGTCCGTGTTCTTGCTCAAAGCGCTCGAATACTGCTTCTCCCTCCTGTTCGTAGAGATCGACGAGTTCGGTCGTTCCCATAATTTTGAACCCGTTTCTCGAATTTGCCGCCAGGATACCAGCATCGGTGCCTTTGTCAGCGAGGACCATCGCAGGGGTAATTCCGAAGAGCGCAACATCCACTTCTTCACTGGTAAACGCCTTGACGACGCTAGGTCCGGAGTTGAACCGCTCTACTGTGATCTCTGCCGGGACGTCCTCGTAGTAGCCCTCGCTCCATCACGTAGTGTTGCATATTCGGATATATTGGAACGTACGCGAGAGTGACCGAGTCGAGCGATCCGGCTCCCTGACCAAGGCAACCAGCAATTCCCGTCGCAGCGACCGTGGTTGCGCCTGTATTCCGGAGGAGCCTTCGACGCGAAATTCGATCCACCAGCGTTATTAATAATATACTCGATTATAATAATTCCTATGCTCTGGGCCTATACAGTTAACATACAAATTGGTCCTGTGTAGATGTAACTGGACCCGCAATACGTCCTACGAGAAGCACAGAGCCGAATTAGTGGCTCCGTTGAAATCCTCAGCAGTGATATGTTTTTGAAGCTGTGCTGAATACAGCGCGTGAGTCTTGCACGAGTGACTGGTCTGATTGAGACTGGTGCGACCGCTCAGTACAGAGTATAGACAGATCAATCTGGGAGATAAACAATCGCTCACGTATCATAGGCAAGTTGGTCGTTTTTCTCCTCGGCCCACTGTTTATGGCTCGGTAACTGTTCGAAATAGTTTTTGTCAACGCATCAAAAATGATGAATGTATGCCCTCAAATAGATATCGTCGCCAGATTATCCACTCTGGAGTTATCAGTCTGATCGGGTTTGCAGGCTGTAGTCTGCGAACACAATCTGAGATCCAACTCGGTGGAGTCCGAGTGGAAAATTTCACGCAACAAACTCAACAGGTCAGTATTACTGTGAGAAAGAACGGCACCTCTGTTTATGATTCAACGGTGGATGTGGAGGCGGCGTCAACGACCGATGATGGTGAGAATGTTTTTGGTACCGAGTTTATCAACTGTACATGGGATCCTGACGACATTGAAAACTTTGTCGTGACAGCACAGCATGAACGAACCGACGAAACCGTACGCATTGGAGCCGATGAGGATCTTAACGGAGGATGCTACTGGGCCAGTGTTCACGTGGATAGCGGATTGAACGCTGTTTGGAACGAATGCGAACCGTATGATGGTGCTGGCCATCTCTGTTATGAGTGAAGATCAGATCATCGCTATCATCGCTCTATACGCAGTGCTACTGAGCAATTGATTTGTCAGCGAAA
>NZ_JAXRUU010000161.1:0-1632 GCF_034497445.1 Halorubrum sp. AD140 | reverse complement strand
CTGATGCACTTCCGCGGGTTCCTCGTCGTCACCCCGCCGGGCGTGAGCATCGACACCGACCGGCTGAGCGATTCGGACGATGACGAGGCAGGAGGAGACGAGGCAGGAGGAGACGAGGCAGGAAGAGACGAGGCTGAGGACATCGAAGAAGAGACCGCAGCGGCGGACGAGTCCGAACGGAGCGGTCGCGAAGAGGCCTGAGACGCTTTTATTACCGAGGTGCGAGGAGAAAGCCCCGCCGTTCACGGCGGGGATGTATCCAACAAACCCTACGTGAACCACATTCAACGTGTAGAACGGATGTTTTAAGAAAACAGATATTCTACATATAAGTATCCGAGGCGGTCTACCCGCCCACTTAATCGGACAATATCGGGATTCCCCGATTCCAAGCGGAAGACACCCTCTTCCGTGCCAGAATCGGGGTGTAGTTAACAGAAGTATCTCCGAATCCCATGCCGGGATAGGAGTAACGGTTGGTTGGCACAGCCAGTAGCCGTCATCGAGACAGCTACAGACCGTAAACATCCCAACTCAGCGGTGCGGTGCCGTGGGAATCTTCGCCCTTCAGGGCGGAGAGGATGTCAATCGCGTAGCTGTGTGTTTATAAATGGGGAAGCGAGAAGCGGCGAACACAGCCAAAGCCCCAGTCGCTCGGTTATAAACTGCCGGCAGGGGATCGACAGCGAACACCGCCAAAGCCCCAGTCGCGAGGACTCGCGCGGCTTGCTGTGCTCCTCAGTCGCTCGCGCTGCTCGCTCCTTGCGGTGCTTACTGCGCCGTGCTTCGCCCTCGCGACTGCCCCTTTGAATCCCGCCCCGCTCCGCACAGCACCTCACGCCTCCCCAGCCTCGTCGCTCGCTGCTCGCGGCTTCGCCGCTCGCGTCGAGGTGCTCGCTTCGCTCGCACCTCGCACCGCTCGCGACTCCCTCGCGCGGTGCTGACTCGCGGTCGCCGAGGGCGACCGCTCGCAGGCACGCGCCACCGCAGAAATTTACTGCTGCTCGGGGATTCCTACCGCTTGAACTCGATCGCGGCGCCCTGCCCGAAGCCGACGCAGAGCGTCGCGAGGCCGCGCTCGGCGTCCCGCTTTTGCATCTCGTGGAGCAGCGTGACGGGAAGCCGCGCGCCCGAGGCGCCGAGCGGGTGGCCGATGGCGATGGCGCCGCCGTTGACGTTGTAGCTCTCTTCGTCGATACCGAGCTCGCGGCGCGAGTACTCGCACTGGGAGGCGAACGCCTCGTTGAGCTCGACGAGGTCGTAGTCGTCGATGTCGGTCCCGGCGCGTTCGAGGAGGCTACGGGTGGCGGGCACCGGACCGATCCCCATCACGGTGGGGTCGACGCCGGCGACCGCGTTCGTGCCGACCTCGGCGAGCACGTCGAGGCCGTGTTCCTCCGCGAACGCCTCGCTCGTGACGACCGTCAGCGACGCGCCGTCGGAGATCTGCGAGGAGTTCCCGGCCGTGACGGTGCCGTCGCCGGTGAACGCGGGCGGCAGGTCGGCGAGCTTCTCGGCGGTCGTGTCCGGGCGGATCCCCTCGTCTGCCTCGACGAGACCGTCTTCGGTCTCGACCGGGACGATCTCGTCGTCGA
The DNA here is from genome assembly GCF_034497445.1 of Halorubrum sp. AD140. Lineage (NCBI taxonomy): Archaea > Methanobacteriati > Methanobacteriota > Halobacteria > Halobacteriales > Haloferacaceae > Halorubrum > Halorubrum sp. AD140. The sequence goes on along the minus strand of NZ_JAXRUU010000161.1, from coordinate 37 downwards.
AGCGGCCCGACTCGGTCGCCTCCGCGGCGCGCTGGTG
>NZ_JAXRUU010000160.1:0-1640 GCF_034497445.1 Halorubrum sp. AD140 | reverse complement strand
ATCGGCGACATGATCGAGTTGGAGGACGGGACCGCGGGATTTGTCGAGGACATCACGATCCGATACACCAAGATATGCACCCTCGACAACACCTTCCTCGTCGTGCCGAACGGGACGATGCGCGAGCGCGACGTGACGAACTTCTCGGCCGGGGACGAGCGGACTCGGCGCTCTATCGACGTCCTCGTCACCTACGAGAGCGACATCCCGGAGGCGCGCCGCCGCATCGAGCGCGCCGCGCGCGACTGCGACGCCGTCATCGATGGCGGCCCCGACATCCGCATCGGCGTGGCGCGGTACATGGCGGGCCCCGACTGCCGGCTCCACGAGTTCGCCGACGACGGAATCCTCCTGCGGCTCCGGTACTGGGTGAAGAAGCCGTACAAGCTGGCGAAGGTCCAGTCGGACGTGAACACGAAGATCCGCCAGCGGCTCGGAGATCCGGAGGCGAACGTCACGATGGCGTACCCGCACCGGCACCTCGTCTTCGACGACACTTCCGGCGTCGCCCAAGTCGCGGCCGGATCCGGGACGCCGAGGGGCGCCGACTCCGACGCGCCCGCGGCCGCCACCCCGGACCTCAGCGACGACGTCGCCGCGGACGCGGGCGGGCCCGAAAGCGACGCCTCCGGTCCTTCGAGCGATGCTGACGCCCGACGCGACCGGGACGACCGGGGCGGTAGCGGGGCGGGACAGTGATCGGATCGGAAGTCTGATAGAGCGTCCCCGGCGTTTGTACGGCAGTGAGCGACGAGCCCGCTGCCGACTCGGACGTGCCCTCCGACGACGGTTTACCCGACGTGCCCTCCGACGACGGTTCACCCGGTGAGTCCTCAGGCACCCCGCCGGACGACCCCGTCGCCGGTCCGCCCGGTGGATCCGGCGACGACGGCCCCCTCGACGACCGGTCGATCACCGAGGGGAGCCTCTTCCGGCCGCTGTTCCGCCTCGCGTGGCCGATCGTCGTCATCCAGCTGCTCCAGGTGACGTACAACATCGTCGACACCCTCTATCTCGGCCGGCTCTCGGCGGAGGCCGTCGGCGCGATCAGCCTCGCGTTCCCCCTCATCTTCCTCCTGATCGCGGTCGCCGGCGGCTTCACGACCGCGGGCGCGATCCTCGTCGCGCAGTACACCGGCGCCGACGGCGACGGCTCCGCGGGGCTCGTGGCGGGGCAGACTATCTTCACCGTCGCGGTGCTGTCCGTGTTCATCGGGATCGGCGGCTACTTCGACACCCGCCCCGCCCTCGAGATCCGGCCGAGCGACGTGGACACCGCGGCGACGGTGATCCCGCTCGCGGCCGACTATATGGAGGTGATCTTCGCCGGGATCCCCCTGATGTTCGGCTTCTTCGTCTTCTCGGCGCTGATGCGCGGCTACGGCGACACGCGGACGCCGATGGCGGTCATGTTCGTCTCCGTCCTCCTGAACGTCCTGCTCGACCCGTTCTTCATCTTCGGGTTCGACGGGAACCCCCTGTTCGAGTGGCTGGCGGCGGTGCCCGGTCTCGCCGCGCTCGACCCGGTCGCCTTCGAGGCGGCGCTGCTCTCGGCCACGGGGGTCACCGGGATCGGGATCCGGGGCGCCGCGCTCGCGACGATCCTCTCGCGGGGCGTCGCGACGGCCGTCGGGCTCTGG
>NZ_JAXRUU010000159.1:0-1657 GCF_034497445.1 Halorubrum sp. AD140 | reverse complement strand
TGATCGGGATTATCGACAGTGCGCGTTTCACGATGAACCGTTGGAGACTCATCGTCGTGTGGGTAGGGTGGTAGCCATCGGTTGTAAGTGGTTGGATGTGCGTGTAAACTGTGAAACGCGGTCCGTGAGGGGACCGTCAGTTCTCCGCCGCGACTTCCTCGAGCAGCTCGGCGGCGCGCTCGGGATCGAACTCGTTGGTCGGACGCACTTCCTCTTCGAGCTCGTCGTAGTCCGCCGTCCCCGCGCCGCGGGCGAGCGTCGGGATGTCGGTGAACGCCGGGCTCCCGAAGCCGTTCAGGACGTTCTCGACAATCTGCTCGCGCGGCACGAGGTGGTTGATCGCCTGCCGCACCCGGCGGTCGTCGAACGGCTCGACGTTCACCGGGTACTGGATGTAGGTGTAGCCGCCGGCCTCGGTGCTGTACAGGATGTAGTCCTCGGAGGAGTCGAAGTCGTCGAGGGTCCCGGTGTTGAGCCCGTAGGTCAAGTCGATCTCGCCCTCCTGGAGCGCGGCGGATCGCGTGGAGTTGTCCGGCACGATATCGAGTTCGAATGCGTCAATGACGGGGCCGTCGGGGAACTCCGACGGGCCGTCGAACCAGTCGAACGCCTCGGAGACGCCGACGTCCTCGACCCAGTAGTCGTCGAACTTGGTGACCTCGAAGTACTGCTCGTCCTCGAACTCGGAGAACTCGTACGGACCGGTTCCCACGGGCTCGTTGTCCTCGCGCGGGTCGAGGCTCCCCTTCTCGATCTCGGAGATCTGGTTCTCGTTGAGGATCAGCAGTCCCGGCAGGTTGCGCTCGGCCTCCGCGTCGGCGATCTGCGCGTAGATGTCGACGGTGTACTCGTCCTCCTCAACCACGGCGAGGACGGAGTCGAACGTTTGGGGCGCGAGCTGTGAGTTCTCGGCGTACTCGTACGTCGCGACGACGTCCGACGCGGTGAGCTCGTCGCCGTTGTGGAACTGGACTCCCTCGCGGAGGTCGTACCGGTAGTGCATCCCGTAGGTGCCGTCTTCGGCCGCCTCGACGGCGTCGTCCGGCAGGAGGACGCGGACCTCGTCGTCCTCGGCCGGGTCGTCCTCGGGATGCTGGACGATGACCTGCTCGTCGGCGTCGACGGCGTCGTCGTCGGTGGTGCCGACCGTGCTCATGTAGTCGGCGTAGTCGGCATCGGTGACGTCGGTCGCGTCCAGCAGCTCGTAGCTCTCGGCGAGCCACGGGTAGACGTTCCCCTCCCGGTCGCTGGTCGTGAGCGCCTCGAAGATGAAGTTCTGTGCCATCGTCGAGGTGGTGTCGCTGCTGTGGGGCGGGTCGAACGACTCGATGTTGGCGCCGAGCCCCCCGGCGAGCGAGCCGCCCTCGACGAGGTCCGCGAGGTCCTCCTCCTCCTCGGACGCCTCGTTCTCGCGGTCGATCCACATGACCTGCTCGTCCTGCGGGGCGTACATGGCGTAGCTCATCACGCTCTCGTTGAACGGGTACACCGAGTAACCGTGGATGTCAGTACTGGTCAGCGCGGTCTCGAGCCCGAAGTGCGTGATCGAGCTGTACCGCTCCTCGGCGAGGTAGTTCCAGACCTCGTCGTACCGCTCGCCGCGGAGCTCGTTGTCGGCGGCGACTTCCGGCCCGTACCGAGCGGCGTCGATCATCTC
>NZ_JAXRUU010000158.1:0-1659 GCF_034497445.1 Halorubrum sp. AD140 | reverse complement strand
CCGTAGGTCGGCGCATCGAGATCGACGATGTTCGGGGTGCCTTCAACCGAGTCGATGTCGAGACAGTTGTTCGTCGTGCCGACGACGACAACCGCGCGACCGAGATCCTCCCCGAGTCCGACGGATCTGTCCTCGGTCGGTGCCTCGTCACGATGGGCGCCCCGGCGGGCGAGAAGGTGAGCCTCGACGCGTTCCCGTCAGTCGTGTGGGACGTTCCAGCCCCAGTGCGAGTATCGTTCGCGCGGATCTACCTCGACCACCGAGCGATAGTGTACCCCGACAAGCGGACGATGGTCGTTAAAGAAGAGCGACCGGTGACGTACTCAGAGGGACTTCGTGATCTCCTCGGGGACGTGACTGACGGCCCGGTGACACTCGGCAACCAAAGCGTAACAATATCGGCAGAGGCGGCCCGCACTCTCTGTCCCCCGTAGTTATTCACCGGTCGATAGGTGATCGGCGGCATTCGGGGTCGTGAGGGCACCCGCCGAAAGAACATAACGGTGGGTTCCATACCTTCACTCATGGGAATCGTGCGTGACGACGACGTACTCGGAGGTGAACCCCGAATTGGCGGGACGAGAGTCGGTGTTCGCCACGTCGCTGCCCGGGTAATCGACGGCGGTCAGTCACCCGCTCACGTCGCGGACCAGTTCGACCCCCCGCTTTCCGACGTTTACGAGGCGCTCTCGTACTACTACGCGCACATCGAGGCGATGCGCGATCTCGAACGGGAGAACGAAGCGGCGTTCGATCGCGTTCGGGAGTCGGCGCTGAAGCCGAAAGAGACGGCTCAGTGACGACCGCTCGAATCCTTCTCGACGGACACGTCGGTCGCGTCTTCGAGCGACTGCTCCGGGAACGCGGGCACGAAGTCGAGCAGGCGAAAGATCGGTTCGGCGAGTACGCGACTGACGACGCGCTGCTGCAGAGGTGTGCGGACAACGGTGTCGTACTCGTGACGAATAACGCCAGCGACTTCGAACCGCTGCACCGGGAACACGACCACGCAGGGATACTCCTCTACTACGAGCAGGCCCTTCCGGATACTGATCCCGAGGACTGGCCAGAACTGTCGACGAGGTCTTCAACCAGTACGGAACGCACGGCGTCGAGAACGAACTGGTCGATCTCGGCGAGTGGTACGAGTGGCTTCACGGGTAGCGTTCACTCCGGTCGCCAAGCGCCGATCTCAGACCCCCAAATTCGGCCGTCTCACGCCTGAAAGGTCGAGTCGTTCGACGGTCGAAGCAGCGCCCGTCGCCCCTGTCATCATTCTGAATTGTGTGGGTACATTCACTTCACTCGCACCCAACTGTCGGTTGTAATCTGTTCTGAGGATTCATTGCCAATAATTAGTACAGTACCCTCACTACTCAGAATAATTAATAAAGTGCCAGTATTCCAAGAGTCATAGCACAAAATTTTTCAAATTCTGAGATGTTCTCATGTTGGCCAAATGTTAACTCATTAGTTCGTTTACTAAGGGGATTGATACGGACATCTCCTTCAATTTTTCCAATTTCACCCCTGATTGGTGCTTCAAATTTAAATTTTCTTGTGAGCAAATCATTCATCGGCCATCTTGTAAAAACTCTATAAAAACGTCTTAAGTAATTTGCGTCAACGGATATGATCTCATCTGAACTGTTAAATTGT
>NZ_JAXRUU010000157.1:0-1670 GCF_034497445.1 Halorubrum sp. AD140 | reverse complement strand
CCGAGGTCTTCCAGGTCGACTTCGACCCGGACGCGACGGCGTATCGCGACCTCCTGAAAGCGGTGTTCGAGTCGCACGACCCGCGCCACCAGACCCGGAAGACGCAGTACCAGAACGTCGTCCTGCCCGCGACGAAGAGCCAGCGGGCCGCCGTCGACGAGTTCCTGTCGGCGCGGGGACTCACCGCCGACGGAATCGGGACGCGCGTCGAGCGGCTCTCCCGCTTTTACCCGGCCGAGGCGTACCACCAGAAGTACCGCCTTCGGTCCGTCGCCTCGCTGATGGACGCGTTCGACGCCGCCGGCTACGGCGACGAAGCGCTTCGGGAGTCGCCGCTCGCGGCAAAGCTGAACGCGTACGCCGCCGGACACGACGTCGCGGTCGCGGAGAACCTCCCGCCGGAGTCCGACGGAATCGCCTGACTACGTCTCCCCCGGTTCGAGCGAGTTCGTCTCCGGCCGACCCGCCCGAGAAGCCGCCACGCCATGAAGAGCGCGACGGCCCAGACGGCGCCCGCCGAGATCGCGTTGAGATATCGGAGCCGGCCGTCGGTCGCGATCGCGTCTCCGAGCAGCCGGCCCCCCGCAGCAAGCCCGAGGAACCAGCCCCACGAGACGACGAGACACGCCGCGGTGAACGCCCACCGGCTCGGGGCCGCGTACGCCAGCGCGTTCGTCCCGATCACGCCGACCGTGTCCAAGACGGCGTGCGGATTGAGCAGCGAGAGCGACGCGGTGAATCCGACCTGCTCGCGCGCGCCCAACAGCTCACCCTCCCGGGCCTTCAGGTCGACGACGGGAGTCGACAGGAGCGTCCAACCCAACGTAGAGCAGGAAGGCCACGCCGCCGCCGAGTAGGACCGTCCGGAGCCACGCGTACTCAATCACGACCGCGGACACGCCGAGCACGCCGAGCAGGATCAGAACCGTGTCCGCGACGCCCGCCGTGACCACCGTCGGGATCGACCGGCGGAGGCGCGGCTGGACCGCCCCCTGCTGGAACACGAACACGTTCTGCGGCCCGACGGCGGCGATCAGCCCGACCGAGAGCGCGAATCCGTGGACGAACGCCGTGAGGGCCATCCGGTACTCCCACGGTGCCCCGGGACGGACTACCTGAATCAAGGAGAGAGTCCCGCCGTTCACGGCGGGCGTGAATCCGACACTCCACGTTACAAACCACGTTCGACAGCGCGCGGGTACGGGCAATCCGGACGGGTTCTCCGATCCTCCTCGTTCCCCCGTCGCCGAAGAAACGGCGGACGAATCCGCGGGGCGAGCGACACGCTAATGCGATCCCTCCCTGAACGACGGTCCATGCTAAGCTTCGACACAGGAGTCTCACGGGGGCCGCCGGACGGCGCCGACGAACGTACCGAAGACGGCGACGCGTCTCTCGCCGTAGGTGGTACGCGACACGGCCGGCTGACCGAGTCCGGGACGGAGCGGGGTCGCGTCTGATGGGCCGGACGTACGTCCCGGACGCGAACGAGTGGGAGCGGCGCGACCCCGAGGCGGTCGGGATCGACCCGGAGGCGGTCACGAGGGCGGTGAACTACACCGAGGACAGCGACGGGACCGACGCGCGGCGCGAGCAGGACGCGTTCTACTTGAAGCTGCTCGACGGAATCGAGTAGGCGGGCGGGGGCGCCGCGACGTGCCGGAGAGGGT
>NZ_JAXRUU010000156.1:0-1672 GCF_034497445.1 Halorubrum sp. AD140 | reverse complement strand
AGACCTGAAGGCGCTCACCACAGCGCCCGACACCGCGGCCCCAAACCGCGGTTTCCTCGACGTCACGACCGACAGAGCCGTCTGCGCGCTCTCGCTCGCGCCTTCGCGAGCGCCCTCCTGGGCGCGAGCGAGAGCGCGCCCGAGTGCGATCGACCCCAACCAGCCCCGCGCGCCGACCCGCCCGGAGCGAGCGGCCAGCGCATTCCCCGTTTCGCCCGCGACGCAACCACGTCCGTCGCGGGTCGGAGAGTCCCGGAAGCCTCCGGAAGTCCGGGACCGAAACGGGAGAAGCGCTGGCGTCGAGGGCACATACATTTTAGCCCGGAACGGGCGCGGGCGGTGCGGAGAGCGCCCGCACGCCCGGAATGGTCGGTCGCGAGCGACGCGGAGGGCGGCAGCGGCGAGCGGGGCGGGCCGGTACGTACACACCTGTCCAGCCGGCCGCGTCGCTCGGCGAATCATCTACCGTCTTGGTGGACTCAGAAAGGGCGAGGGCGCTTCGGTCGTCCCCCGATCCCGTAAGCACCGCAGGCACGAGGAGCGCAGCGTGGGGCGCGGGATGCCGAGCGGCTGAGGGCTTTCGGAATGGGGGTACTACTCGGTCTAGATCAGCCGCATCGAGTCGCCCGGGTCGTCGCCGATGATGTCCGCCAAGCCGGAGACCGTGATCGCGTCCGTGTACCCCTGCGCTCGAACGGCGTTTTTGATGCCTTTCCTGGCGGGCTGATCGTCTGTGAGCACGACGACACCTGTTGTCGAGCGGTCTCTCACATACTGAATGGCTAGCCCCGCGAGAATCGCGTCCGTCTTTTCGACTTCGTGCTCGGCTTTGGTCGTTTCACTCGCGATGGTCCGTCTGGCGATATCGCTCGCCGCGATAGCGTCGCCATCCGTCGGTGATGGGGCATCGATGATCTCGGCCCATCCTTCGTCGAGCGCTGTCCGGACACGATCTGTCTCTGAGCCGCCGAGTTCGCCGATCACGCGCCGGGGGAGTTTGCAGACGACGCCGACGTGCTGGATGGCTCGCCGAAATCGTTGGTACTGCGGATTCGAGGGCTGGCCAATCGCGTAGAAGATGTTCGCGTCAACGAGGACGTCCTGGTCAGCGGATAATGGCGTGTCTCGACCCATCCGATGAACTCACCTATCGGGGTCCGACGAGTCCGTCGGGGCACCAGCTATCTCGTCAAGATCGGGAAGATCCATCTCGTCATGTACATCCGGGAAGAGGTACTCGAAGAACGGGTCGTGCTCTCGGCCGACGGCAAGCGTGGGTTTGAGCGCGTAGATGATCATCATCGCTTCCGTCTCGCGCACGTCGATGTCGCTGGCGACCATCCGCTGAGTCGTCTTCCCTGCGAAGTGGAGCCCGGCGCCGCGTAGTGCGGCGATGAGTTTCCCGAGGCCGTACCGGTCCACGAAGTACTCGATCTCCTCGTCGACCTCCTGGAGCCCGAGGGCGTGGAGGACGGTCGGCGTGATGACGATCGGGACGTACTGCTCGACGATGATGATCGGGTCGGCGGTCAGCTGCTGGGGGCGTGTTGAGTCGTCGCGGTCGACGAGGCCGAGATCGACCAGTCGGTCGACGTACTCGTAGGCCGTCGATTTCGAGAGATCGAGCGCTTCCATAGCTTCCGGTGGGGTGACCGGGCCCCAGTAGCAGAAG
>NZ_JAXRUU010000155.1:0-1681 GCF_034497445.1 Halorubrum sp. AD140 | reverse complement strand
GTCGCCAACTACCTCCTCCCCGGGGAGTACGGCGACAACGCCTTCTTCGCGAACCGCCGCGCCCAGCAGGCCCAGTATCTCGACGAGATCCGCGACCGGTTCGACGCGCCGCTGATGTTGGCGCCGCTCCGGCAGGACGAACCGATCGGGCTCGACGAACTCGGCGCCTTCGGTGAGGAGATCACCGGACTCGCAGACGTTGTCGAAGCGGACGCACCGGAGGTGACGCTCTCGTGAGCGACGCACAGGACGTGGAGGGTACGGCCGAGGAGAGCGCTGGCGTGCCGGAAGAGGAAGACGCAGCAGCCAGCGTCGAGGCGGCGCTCCGCGAGTTCCTCGACACGCTCGACGAGTCTGAGACGTACCGACAGTTCGTCGCGGCCGACGATGCGTTACAGGACGATAACGACGCGATGGCGCTGCTCCGCGAGTACCAGCGGAAGCAACAGCAGATACAGCGCGGCGGCTTCGACGAGTCGGTGATGGCCGAGCTGAAGCAGCTCCAGACCGAGCTGTCGAACAACGAGACCATTCAGCGTCAGCAGGCCGCACAGGCCGATCTGGTAGAACTCCTCCAGCGAACGAACGACGCCATTAGCGACGAGATCGGCGAGGAGTTCGCGCGGTCCACCGGAGGTGGGTGCTGTTGAGCACTTCCGAGCGGAATCCCGATGTAGACGGAGCCACCGACGAGGCGGTCCTCGCGGCCGCCGAGACGCTCGGTGAGGAGCTCGCCGCCGCGAAAGATGAGTCGTCGGAGTTCGCGTTTACGACGATGGTGATGCAGTGTAACGAAGCGATCGGCGACGAGACCGGGATCGACTACGGCAGCGTCTGCGGCGCCGATGACGACGGCTGCTGTTAGGCTGAGCCGCTGGCTGTGGATATCGGCTGCGGCTGGTAGGAACAGCCGACGGTAGCGCCGTTCGATAGGAGCCGAGGCGCATCGACTACCTTTTCCGCCTCACTCGGCGGGTGGCCTCTCCGGCAGGAGTTCGTCGAACAGCGCGACGACGCGGTCCTCGATCTCGTCGCGGATCTCGCGGACCGCCTCGACAGGCCGACCGTGCGGGTCGTCGAGTCCCCAGTCGCGGCTCTCTCCGTTCCACGTCGCCGGGCACACGTCCGACGCCGAACAGCCCATCGTCACGACGAGATCCGCCGATCGTAGCTCTTCCGGAGTCACCTCTCTCGGCGTTCGATCGCCGATATCGATGTCCAGTTCGCGCATCGCCTCGACGACGACGTCGTGGACGTGGTCGGCGGGCCGCGTCCCGCCGGTCAGGACCTCGATCCGATCGCCCGCGTTGCGGCGGTCCAGTTCGCGCTCGGCGAACGCGGCCGCCATCTGGCTCCGGCCCGCGTTCTGGACGCAGGCGAACGCGATCCGACGGTCCGGCCGATTGTGGTCGCTCACGGTCCCTTATGCGGCAGGGACCACTATAATCGTTACTCGGGACCGCTACCGAGCGATATAGTGCTATATAGCGACTCGAACACCACTCACAACCGCGGGGAGTACCGCGATTAACGAATTCTATATCGCGATATTCAATTTATTTACCCGTCCGGGACAGATAGCTCGCTCGGCCACACGATGCGGGTTGCCCGTCCGATTCGGCGTCTCGGCGGCGATCGACCGGCTTTTTTCCCGCCGGACCCTCGCTTGCGACATGGCCGA
>NZ_JAXRUU010000154.1:0-1682 GCF_034497445.1 Halorubrum sp. AD140 | reverse complement strand
CGTCCCGGATGGTCTCGACGTGCGGGCCCTCGTGTTCGGCGGCGAGCAGGTCAAGGTGGCCGCTCGCCACGCTGAGCGGGTTGCGGACGTCGTGACTGACGACGTTTACAAAGTTCTCCAGCTCTTCGGTGCGCTGTCTGAGCTCCACCTGTGCGTGTTTCAGATCGGTGATGTCCAGATACGTTGCCAGCGATTCCTCGTGCGGTTCGCTGCCGAAGGCGGTCGCAGTCAGCAGAAATGTTCGCTGATCGCCGTCTGCCGTCTGTCGCGTCACCTCTCTGCGGACACGCTCCCCGTCTCGTACCCGTTCGTTTATCTTGTGTGCCCGTGCCGACTCAGCCTTGTCGGCGATGAGGTCGTCAAGCGACGTTTCCTTGAGTTGGCTGTCGGTGAAGCCAAACGTGTCATCAAACGCTTGGTTCGCCTGTTCTACCTCCAGCTCGTCTCCGTCGAAGGCAGCGATGACGAGTGGAACCGGGACGGCGTCGAGGAGGTTAGCGAACCGGTTTCGCTCCCGCTGGAGTTTCTCTTGGGACTCTCGGAGGGCGGTGATGTCCTCGTTGACAGCGACAAACCGGACGATTTCCCCGTCGGCGTCCGTGACGGGGGAGATTGTCTGCTTGACGATGTATCGCTCTCCGTCCTTCCGCTCGTTGGTGAGTTGCCCCTTCCAGACGTTGCCATTAAGGATCGTCTCCCAGAGGCGCTCGTAGAATTGATCGCCGTGGACGCCGGACTGGGGAATGTTGGCGTTGTGGCCGATGGCTTCCTCTTCGGTGTAGCCCGTCTGATCTTCGAACGCTGGATTTACGTACTCGATTCGACCCAATGTATCGGTCCAGTAGATGACATGGCCCGTGCTTTCGACCGCCTCTCTGAAGACGCGTAACTCAGACGTCGAAAGATCGGCTGTGTCTGGAGTTGAGGTCATTACATCACGTGAGCCGTGTATCATATTTAATTGAAATCATATTCTCATATGATGGCCATCTAACGAATCAGTCGGACTCGCCTATTCGAGAAAGAGGGCCCTGGCTCCGTTGAGTGACAGCAATCATTAACGAGTCTGGTTCTCACGGCCGATTCAGTATCCATACTGGGGAATAAACACGGTGAAAAGAATGCTATGACACTCCCAAATAGACTGTAACACGTATCAAAATCTGTAATAACTATAGAGTCTGTAACAGTATTTGAATCTGTAACGACAGCTGTGGCGATCACGTTGAAAGCCCACTGCGAAACAGCCTACCACCTTCCGAAACACCAATACAATATGCCTCCCACGTCTTCCATGGGTGGTAGCTCCACCCCATAGGGACAGAATGGTACCGAGGGTCCCATCCGCCTCGGTGCTTCTTACCGTATGTGGAGACTGCGCCTCATCAGTCAGAGTTCTGGCCTCGTCGTTCACGTCGGACTGGTTGAGCCAGACACGCTTTGCGCCTTCGCGCTCGGGATGAGAGTCGAGGCGAATAGTAGCTTCTACTGATTAAGTACATATCTGTAAAGTTATATAATATGGCCAAACAACATATTTTCACACAGATGATTCCCGAACGAGACGAGCCTGCACTCTATATCAATCCCCGCTCTGAACAGATCACAGCCTTCGCAGAGGAAGCAGTAACGGTTGAGGACCAGCCCAAGGTCCGGCTGCTCGCAGACTCAGATGAAATCAA
>NZ_JAXRUU010000153.1:0-1688 GCF_034497445.1 Halorubrum sp. AD140 | reverse complement strand
CCGCGGCGATGTCGACGCGCAGGGGGACGACAACCTCGAGAGCGAGGTGGTGACCGCCCACGAGACGACGGCGCGGATCCGCACCGGCGACGAGGTGAACCGCGAGGTCCCGTTCGACGTGCGGACCGACGAGCAGACCGTCGGCGACGTCGACCGTGGCGTCACCGGGCCGGTCGAGTTCACGGTTGTCCCCGACGAGGACGCCGAGCCAGGCGTCTATCGGGTCCCGATCGAACTGGAATATCGGAACGTGGAGAGCGCCGAGGTCGACGACGGCTCCACGGTCCGCGACGAGGAGGTCGTGACGGAGACCGTATACGTCTCCGTGGAGATCACGGACCGCGCGCAGTTCGCGGTCGTCGACGTCGACGGCGACGTTCAGGCCGGCGACGACGGCGTCGTCGACGTGACGCTCCGGAACGTCCGCGAGGGGCCGGCCCGCGAGGCCTCCGTGACCGCGAACCCGGTCGACTCGGACCTCTCGTTCGCCTCGGACGCGGAGTCGACGGAGACGTACGCGGACAACTGGGAGCCCGGCGAGAACCGCACGTTCTCCTACCGCCTCGCCGCTGGCGCCGAGGCGACCGCGCGGTCGTCGACCATGGAGTTCGAGGTCGACTACCGCGACGCCGAACGCGCCGACGCGACCGTGCGGACGGTCCGGACCGGCGTGACCCCGCTCGCACCGCAGTCCTTCTCCGCCGAGGGACTGAACAGCAGCCTGCGCGTCGGCGAGGACGGCTCCTTCGACGTCGAGGTCCGCAACCGCGGCCCCCGCGACATCGAGGACGCGGTCGTCGTGTTCAGCAACGAGGCGCCCGCGCCCGACGGGGTGGGTCAGGAGACGGTCCAGTCCGACCCGAACATCGTCCCGCGCTCGACGCGGGACACGGTCGGCGACCTCGCGGTCGGCGAGACGGCCACCGCGACGTTCGACGCCGGACTCCGTACGGACGCGAACCCGGGCGAGCGGACGGTCAACGTGGCGGTCCGCTACCGCGGCATCGGCACCGACGAGGGGGTGAGCGCGAGCGAGGACGGCAACGGGACCGTCTCGCTCGCCTCGACGGGGTCGGCCGGCGACGTCATCGTCTCCGACACGCTCGACGCCGTCGTCGACGTCGCGCCCGAGGCGGACACCTTCTCGGTGTCGCCCGCGGAGCCGAACGCGACCGACCCCTCGTCGGTCACCCCGGGGTCGACGGTCCGGTACGACGCGGTCGTCCGCAACACCGGTCCCGATCCGATCACGAACGTCCAGGCGAAGCTGTTTGTCGACTCGCCGCTCTCCTCGTCCGACGACGAGGCGTTCGTCACCTCGCTCGACCCGGGCGAGGAGGAGACCGTCTCCTTCGAGGTCGAGGTCGACGGCGACGCGACGCCGAAGGCGTACGCGGCCGCGGTCGACTTCCGGTACGACGACGCAGACGGCGACGAACAGCTCTCCGACACCTACCGGCTCCCGGTCGAGGTGGTCGAAGACGACGACGGCGGGGCGCTCTCCTCGCCGCTCGGGATCGCCGCCCTGCTCGGCGTCGTCGCCGTCGGCGGCGCCTTGGTCTGGCAGCGCGGCCGGGTGAGCGAAGCGCTCGCCCGGCTCCGCAGTCGACTCCGCTCCCGATAGATGGACCCCGTCACCCGGCTGTTCGGCGCGATCACCGACCGGGTCATCGAGCAGCCGCGCCGGG
>NZ_JAXRUU010000152.1:0-1689 GCF_034497445.1 Halorubrum sp. AD140 | reverse complement strand
CGCCGTCATCTCCGACGAGATCTACGAGCGGATCGTCTACGACGCCGAACACGTCTCGCTCGCGAGCCTCGACGGCATGGCCGACCGCACCGTCACGATCAACGGCTTCTCGAAGGCGTACTCGATGACGGGCTGGCGGCTCGGCTACCTCCACGCCTCCGACGAGTTCGTCGGCGAGGCGGGGAAGCTCCACTCTCACTCCGTCTCCTGCGCGACGAACTTCGTCCAGCGCGCCGGGATCGAGGCCTTAGAGAACACCGAGTCCGCGGTCGAGGAGATGCGCGACGCGTTCGCGGACCGCCGCGACCTGCTCGTCGACCTGTTCGACGAGCACGGCGTCGACGTCGACGTCGGCGACGGCGCCTTCTACATGATGATCCCGGTGGCCGACGACGACCAGGCGTGGTGCGAGGCCGCCATCGAGGAGGCGTCGGTCGCCTGCGTCCCCGGCGGCGCGTTCAACGCGCCGGGGTACGCCCGGATCTCCTACGCCGCGAGCGCGGAGCGCCTGCGCGAGGCGGTCGACCGGCTCGTCGCGAACGACCTGCTGTAAGCCGACCCGGAGCGGCTCGACCGATTCGGTGACGGTCTTTTGACGCTGCGCCGTCTCCCGAGCATATGAGCGATTCCGACGCGACCTCCACGACCTCCATCAGCGACGCCGACCGCGAGGCGCTGCTCGACCGCGTGAACAGCCAGAGTGCCACGGTCGGCGCGAGCGTCCCCGACGAGGTCGACGTCGACGGGAGCGCCGTCGACCTCTCCGCGTTCATCGTCGAGACCCGAAAGGTCGACACCGTCCCGCCGGCGATGGACCGAAAGCTGACGGCGGCGCGGGAGTCCCTCCGAACCGAGCGGGAGCGCCGGATCGAGCGACTGGAGACCGAGCCGCTCGACCGAGAGACCGCCGAGACGCTCGCCGAGGAGGCGATCGGCATCGACCGCGCGCTCAACGCGCTGGAGGGAATCCGCCGCCCGGGGTTCGCCGACGAACACCACGCCGACACGCTGGCGGGCCACGAGCGCTGGCTCGCCTTCGTCGATCAGGTTCGGTGAATCGCTGGGGCGTCTCGGCCCCCTTCCGAAACCCTTACTCGCCGCCCGCGTGGTACGTTCGGGTATGAGCGACACCGCAGCGTCGGACGACGGCGAGGCCGCCGTCGACGCCGAGGAGGTCAGACACGTCGCCGAACTTGCGCGGGTGCGGCTCGCCGACGACGAAGTCGACGAGTTCGCGGCGCAGGTCGGCGACATCTTAGCGTACTTCGAGGCGCTCGACGAGGTCCCCGAAGTCGAGCGGGAGGAGGAGCTCGTCAACGTGATGCGCCCCGACGAAATCGAGCCGGGACTCTCGCAGGAGGAGGCGCTCGCGAACGCCGAGGAGACGGAAGACGGCTACTTCGTCGGGCCGAAGGTGTCGTAGATGGCGGCCGACCTCAACGCCTTCGTCACGGAGGAGCGGATCGCGGGCGACGCGGACGCCGACGGCCCCCTCGCGGACAAGACCGTGGCGGTGAAAGACAACATCTCCACCGAGGGGATCCGGACGACCTGCGGCTCGGAGATGCTGGCCGACTACGTCCCGCCCTACTCCGCGACGGTCGTCAATCGCCTCACGGAGGCGGGCGCGACGATCGTCGGGAAAGCGAACATGGACGAGTTCGGGATGGGGACGACGACGGAGACCTC
>NZ_JAXRUU010000151.1:0-1699 GCF_034497445.1 Halorubrum sp. AD140 | reverse complement strand
GTCGACGGCCCGGCGCAGGCGATCGCGGGCCTCGTCCTGCCGGATCTCGTCGAGGTCGGGCGCGTGCGTGTCTATCCACAGCGGTCCGTCCATGACGTGTGAGTCCGGTCCGGGCGCTCAAGAATCGGTCGGTCGGCGGGCCGAGACGACGAACCGGCACCAAGTGTCAGGAGGAAGAGACGTCCCGAGCCGGGGCGGCCACGCGCCATTTCCTTACGATCACCCCCCTGCAGATCGTTTAGAAGTCGGGTGGTGGCGGTAGTCCGATAGGCAGAATTACCCGCAAAAAAACCGTTAGAGGGACCCTTCGCACCTCTCAGATGTTTTGAGTTTTTAATAGTCTTTCGAGTAAATAAACATCAATCGTTAAGTATCGGCCACCCAAACTCGGGGACACATGTCACGTGACAACAGTGCCGATTCGGAGAGCGAACTCACCCGTCGCCACTACGTGGCCGGCGCCGGGAGCCTCGCAACCGTGGGGATCGCCGGCTGTTCCGGCGGCGGCGACGGCGGTGACGGGGGCAACGGCAGTGACGACGGCGACGACGGCGGCAGCGGTGACCCCGTCGAAGTGCTTCACGGCTGGACCGGCGGCGACGGCGCCGAGGCGGCCGATGCGCTCGAAGAGGCGTTCAACGAGGCCGACCGCGACGCCGAACTCGAGATGGAGCCAATCGGCGGCGGCGGCAACGAGAACCTCGACTCGGTCGTCGCGAACCGGCTCCAGAGCGACGACGCGCCGGGCGCGTTCGCGAACTGGCCGGGCCCGAACCTCGAGCGTTACGAGGGCGCGCTCGGCAGCGTCGACGACGTCTGGGAAGAGAACGACTTCGAGGACGCGATGGTCGAGGAGGCGATCGACTTGCACCAGCAGGGCGGCAGCTACCGTGCCGTGCCGCTCGGTTCCCACCGACTGAACTGCCTCTTCTACAACGTCTCGGTCGTCGAGGACGCGGGCGTCGACGTGGACTCGCTCGAGAGCCCCTCGGCGCTCATCGACGCGCTGGAGACGGTCGCGGACGAGACGGACGCGATCCCGATGACCCACGCGATGAATGCCACGTGGCACACGACCCAGCTGTGGGGTGCCGTGATGCTCGGCGAGAACGGCTACGAGCCGTACATGGACTTCCTCGATGGCAACGGCGACGAGGAGGCCGTCCGTTCGGCGTTCGAGACGACGGCGGACATTCTGGAGAACTACATCAGCGACGACGCGTCCTCTATCGACCTGACCGAGTCGAACGAGAACATCGTCAACGGCGACGCCGCGTTCATCCATCAGGGTAACTGGGCGGCGGGTGCGTTCCGAAACGCCGACGACTTCGAGTACGATGAGGACTGGGGCTTCAAGACGTTCCCCGGCACGGAGGGGATGTACACGCTCCACTTCGACTCGTTCCTCTACCCGGCAGACAACCCGACGCCCGAGGCGTCGAAGACGTGGGAGGCGTTCGTCGGCAGCGAGGAGGCACAGATCGCGTTCAACCAGTACAAGGGGTCGATCCCGACCCGTACCGACGTCAGCATGGACGAGTTCGGTCCGTACCTCCAAGAGACGGCCGAGGACTTCGCGGACGCGGAGTACCGGCCGCCCAACCTCCAGCACGGGCTCGGCGTCACCTCCGATACGATGACGGAGCTGAACGACGTCATCTCATCGGAGTTCACCGGCCCGTACAACGTCGACGCGGTG
>NZ_JAXRUU010000150.1:0-1733 GCF_034497445.1 Halorubrum sp. AD140 | reverse complement strand
TGGGCGATGTTCTCGACGTGGATCGGATCGAGCGTCACGGCCGTACGGCGGGCCGGGCGGATATAAAAGTCGTCGGCCCCGCGCTCGATCGCGGCTCGACTCACAGAGCGGAATCGCGGGCCGAGCGATCGACGCCGCCGATCGATCGGACCCGTTCGGCCGACGCTAATATATCGGAAAATTGGGCCGGTAACAAAACCCGCGGATTCGGGTGGCACGAGTTTGGTAGCGTCGCTACGCGCGCTAAGCGGGGCTATCAGGCGCAATACTTAGAGGCGATGTGTTTTTAAACCATACGACAACCGCCGGCTATGGCAGAGACTGCGACCGGGGTAGATGCTGGCGGGTCGGGCGGCCTGACGGAGAGCGTTCGGAACGTGATCCGCTACATCCCCGACGGCACTTCGATGCCGGAGGAGATGTGGGGGCCGCGGCACCGGAACATTCTGATCGTCATCGCGCTCCAACTCCCGCTGTTGGTCGTCCTCGGGCTCTACGAGGGAACGGAGTCTGTCACCGGCGCACGGATCCCGGCGACGCCGCTGTGGATGCTCGGCGGAATGCTGGCGGTCATCGTCGGTACGGGCCTGCTCGCCGCGTGGCCGCGGTTCGATCGGCGAACCAGAACGCTCCTCGCGACGTTCAGCGGCCTGACGATCTCGATGGCGCTCGTGAAGCTGTCCGGCGGGTACATCGAGGCGCACATCCACTTCTTCGTGTTCATCGCCGTGGTGGCGGTGTACGAGGACTGGCTCCCGTTCGCGCTCGGGATGACGTACGTCGCGGTCGGTCACGCGATCTTCGGGCTGATCGACGCGAGCCTCGTCTACAACCACTCGGTCGCGATCGCCAATCCGATCGTCTGGGGCGGGATCCACGCGGCGCTCGTCACCGCGCTGGCGGGCGCGCTCGTGGTCAACTGGTACTCGATCGAGAAGTCGCGCGAGACGGCGCGCGAGCAGCTCGAACTGGCGGAACAGAAGCAGGCGGAGATACAGGACGTCGAGACCGCGAAGGCGGAGGTCGAGCGGCGTCGCGAGGAGGTCGAGCGGCTGAACAGCCACTTAGAGACGAAGGCGGACGACTACAGCGCCGCGATGGACCGGGCGGCCGGGGGCGACCTCACCGTCCGCCTCGACGCGGAAAGCGAGAGCGAGGCGATGGCGCAGATCGGCGAGGCGTTCAACGGGATGATGGAGGACATCGACGAGGCGATGGGCGAGGTCCGGTCGTTCGCCGGAGAGGTGTCGACCGCGAGCGCGAACACGGTCGACGGCGTCGAGACCGCGGCCGACCGGAGCGAGGTCGTCAGCCGGTCGGTCACTGAGATCGCCGAGGGCGCCGACGAGCAGCGCGAGATGCTCCGGCAGGTGTCCGACGAGATGAACGACCTCTCGGCGACGATCGAGGAGGTCGCCTCCTCGACGCAGACCGTCGTCGAGGTCGCCGAGCAGACCGCCGACATCGCGGACGACGGCGAGGAGACGGCCGAGGCCGCGATCGAGCGCGTCGACGAGTCCCGCGAGGCGCTCGATTCCGCCGCGGGGACCGTCCAAGAGCTCGACGAGCGGACGGAGGACATCGGCGAGATCGTCGACCTCATCGGCGACATCGCCGAGCAGACGAACCTGCTCGCCCTCAACGCCAACATCGAAGCGGCCCGCGCGGGCGGGAACGGCGGCGGGAGCGACGGGTTCGCCGTCGTCGCCGACGAGGTGAAACACCTCGCCGAG
>NZ_JAXRUU010000149.1:0-1783 GCF_034497445.1 Halorubrum sp. AD140 | reverse complement strand
TTCACAGCGGTGCGAGACGGAAGCAAACGACCACCGTCGTGGGCCGACTCAAGAGTACGATAGAGCGTACGGACGCCGAGTGGCACGGGTCTCGGCCACCGAGAAGGCGGCGCTCCGCCGGAAGTTCGAGGAGCGCCTCGGCAGCGACCAGCAGGCGACGTACGACGACCTGCGGTGGGACAAGGCGCAGTTCTGACCGGGGACGACCGCGCAGCGTTCGCGCGCGTCGCGACAGTCACGTCAGGTCCGGCCGCATCGCCGCCCGCATCGCGGTCGTTCCGATGACGCCTGCGTGGTCCACGGTCCGGGCGATCACGTCGAGCAGGCGCGTCAGCTCTCGCGCGTCGGTCGCCGTTCCCTCGAAGCGCGAGTCCGGGTCGTCGAAGACGGCGGCTTCGACGTCGTCGAGGGCGACGATCACTTCGTCACGGTCCGTCAACAGCTCGTGTGCGTCGGTCGCGGTCGCCTCCTCCAGGACCGCGGTGGCAGCCGCAGCGACCAGCTCCTCGGCGTCGTCGACAGCCGACTCGAGATCGGCGACGAACCGGTCGCCGATCGCCGCCGAGAAGTCCCCGGCGGTCTGCGCGACGGTGACGCTCAGTCCGGCGATCGTCGCGAGTTCCCTGGCGGTCACGTAGTAGTCGAAAAGCGCCGGGCGGTCCACCCCGAGGCGGTCAAGCTCCGCCATCGAGACCAGCGAGCGGTTGAGGTGCCGAGCGACCATCTCGAACAGTCGGTCCGCCTCTTCGGCGCGTTCGCGGAGGCGCTCGAGGTCCGCGTCCCGGTCCCCGAACGCGACAGCGGCCTGACTGAGCGCCGAACGGGCGACGAACCGGAGCTGGACGACCGTCTGACGGACGGAGACGTCGGCGGTCTCCAGGACGTTGTGGAGGGCGAACCCATGGGCGGCGTCGGCGGCGATCTCCGTCCCGACCAGCCCGCGGTTCGCCTCTCGCGCGACGTGAAGCTGACCATCGGTGAGCGACTCGTGGGGGGTGAGCGTTACCCGCACGTAGCCGGTCGCGTAGGCCGCCCGAAGCAGTCGTCGCACGAGCGCCGGGTCGTCTCCGTCGACGTCGAGCCCGATGCCGTCCAGCGCCGCGTCGTCTCGCTCGGAGCTCCGGACGACGATGGAGCCGTCAGCGTGCGCGTAGAGGTGTACCTCGGTCCCGGCGTCGAGGCCGCGCTCGACGGCCCAGCGCTTGGGGACAGAGACCGTGTACGTCCCGCCGCCTACCTGCTGGAGCTTTCGCGTCTCCATGGCTAGTAGAGCAGATCCGCGTCGTGTTCGACCATGTACACAGTTCTCGCAGCGACGTTGACGGCGTGGTCGGCGACGCGCTCGACGTCGCGGACGCTGAGCAGCAGCCGAGAGACGTCATCGAGGAGTCGCTCGGCGCTCCACGAGTCGTCGCCCGCCTCGCGTTCAACGAGGTCGCGGACGACACGCTCGCTGGCGCGCTGACAGAGCGCGTCGATCCGGTCGTCGCGGGCGTGGATCTCGCGGGACAGCTCGACGTCTCCGGTCCGGTAGGCGATCAGCGCGTCTTCGACCATCTCGCGCGCCTCGTGGCCGATCGTCACGACGTCGACGTCCGGGGGCGATTCGCCTGATTCGGCGAGCGCGTACCGGCCGAAGTTCGTTGCTAGGTCGCCGACCCGTTCGAGGTCGGTCGGGATCTTGAACGAGGCGGCGACGAACCGCAGGTCGGTCGCGACGGGTTGTTGGAGCGCGAAGAGGTCGATGCAGTTCGACTCGAGCTTGTGGTACGCCTCGTTGATC
>NZ_JAXRUU010000148.1:0-1805 GCF_034497445.1 Halorubrum sp. AD140 | reverse complement strand
GGGCTCGGCGTGAGGTATCTCTTCGACGCCGGGCCGGACGTCGACCCGCTGGGACCGGACAACCGGCTCGCGTTCATGACCGGACCGCTCACGGGGACCCAGACCGTGATGAGCGGGCGGATCGCCTTGGTCACCAAGTCGCCGCTGACGGGCACCGTCACCGACTCGCACCACGGCGGCTGGTCGGGCGCCCGGCTCAAGTGGGCCGGCCTCGACGGCATCCTGCTGGACGGCGCCAGCGACGACCCCGTCTACCTCCTCGTCGAGGACGGCGAGGTCGAGGTGCGTGACGCCTCCCACCTCTGGGGTGAAGAGACCCACGACGCGATCGAGGCGCTGGGCGAGGAGGTCGAGGGGTCGGTCGGCAAGAACCTCTCCGTGATGGCGATCGGGCCGGGCGGGGAGAACGGCGTGCGCTACGCCTGCGTGATGAACGAGGACGACCGCGCCTCGGGCCGCGGCGGCACGGGCGCCGTCATGGGCTCGAAGAACGTCAAGGCCGTCGTCGTGAAATCGGGGACTGACATGCCCAAACCGGCCGACCCCGAGACGTTCCAGGAGGGCTACCAGCAGGCGATGGGCGTCATCCGCGAGTCCGAGGTCACCGCGCCCAACGAGGGCGGCCTCTCGGTGTACGGGACGAACGTCCTGATGAACGCCACCGAGGAGATGGACGGCCTCCCGACGAAGAACGCGAAGTACACCTCGACGCGGGCGTACCGCGACGCGGAGGGGGCGGACGTCGACGCCGAGCGCGTCTCCGGCGAGAACGTCGAGGAGAACATCCTCGTCAACGACCCGACGTGTCACTCCTGTCCGGTGGCGTGCAAGAAGGAGGTCGAGGTCCAGCTCCAGCACAAGGGCGAGGAGATGAACGTCCACATGGAGTCGTACGAGTACGAGTCCGCGTTCGCGCTCGGGCCGAACTCGGGACACACCCACCGCGACGAGATCGCGCTGATGATCCAGCGCTGTAACGAGGTGGGCGTCGACACCATCGAGGTCGGCAACATGATGGCGATGGCGATGGAGATGAGCGAGGAGGGCAAACTCGACGACGTCGGCGGCCTCGACTGGGGCGACGCCGAGACGATGATCGACCTCATCGGCGAGATCGGCTACCGCTCCTCGGACCTCGGCGACCTCCTCGCGGAAGGGGCGGACCGCGTCGCCGACGCGAAGGACGCCCACGGCAACTCGCTGGCCGTCAAGGGGCAGTCGATCCCGGCGTACGACCCGCGGTGCATGAAGGGGATGGGGATCGCGTACGCGACCTCGAACCGCGGCGCCTGCCACCTCCGGGCCTACACGCCGGCGGCGGAGATCCTCGGAATCCCGGAGAAGGTCGACCCGTACGAGTGGGAGGGCAAAGGCGAGCTCACCGCCACCTTCCAGGACCTGCACGCGATCTCCGACTCCTTCGACATCTGCAAGTTCAACGCCTTCGCGGAGGGGATCGAGGAGTACGTGCTCCAGTACAGCGGCATGACCGGCCGCGAGGTCTCCGAGGACGACCTGTTCGAGGCGGGCGAGCGCGTGTACAACCTCGAGCGGTACTTCAACAACCTCGCCGGCTTCGACGCCGAGGACGACGACCTCCCCGGACGCTTCGTCGAGGGGCACCCGGACGCCATACCCGGGCAGGGCGGCAGCGAGGGCGAGCTGTGCGAGCTCGACGAGATGAAGGCGGAGTACTACGAGACCCGCGGCTGGGTCGACGGCGTGGTCCCCGACGAGAAGCTCGACGAACTCGGCATCGACGTCGGCCCCGGCACCGGCGTCTCCGCCGGCGACTCCGCCGCCCC
>NZ_JAXRUU010000147.1:0-1814 GCF_034497445.1 Halorubrum sp. AD140 | reverse complement strand
GTGAACGTCTCGAAGGACGTGTACGACGACTACACCGAGGAGAACAACGTCTACCTCCCCGCCGAGTGGCTCGAAGCGGAGGGCGTCGACCAGGAGCGCGTCGTCCACCCCGAGAACCGCGAGTCGTCCGCGCGCGTCGTCGGCCGCACCGCCGACTACGCCCGCTCGTTCCTCGACGACGCGCAGGCGTACTTGGAGACGATGCCGCTCTCGAACGGGAACACGATGGAGGCGTGGACCGTGCCGTACCTGCTCGCGGTCGGCACCCTCCGCGAGCTCGGGAGCCGCCCGGAGGACGCGCTCACCGAGACCGGCGTGAAGGTGTCCAGACAGGAGGTGTTCGCGGTGATGTCCGCGGCGAGCGACGTCGGCCGCGACTCGCTGGCGGAGCTCCGGCAGACCATCGCCCGGACGCCGTTCCACCGCGCGGTCGGCTCGGCCGACTGAGCGGCGGACTCGGCCGCTACCGATCGCATCTCACAGCCGCGACCGCGCCCGCGACACCGCGGGGACGCGCACGCCGATCGTTTCCCCGAGCGCCTCGGCCGCGCTCAGGAGCCACTCCGCGCGCTCGACCCGCGAGTCGAGGTCACCGGGGCCGATCCGGTAGCGCTCGACCAGCTCCTCGACGGTCGCGCCGCCGATCCACTCGTCTAAGATCCGGGCGGTCTTCACCGACTCCAACCACCCCTCGAAGTCGTCCGGCTCGGTCATGTCCGTGGTGAGGTGCGCGGCGTTCGTCCGGGCGAACTGGTAGACGTCGGCGCGCTCGGCGTTGCCGAGGTAGGTGTCTTGCATGTCCGGCGTGTCGCAGATCACCTCGAAGGCGGTGAGCGTCGTCGCGTCCGCCAACTCGACCGCCGCCCGGAGTCCGGCGACGATCCGCTCGCCCGTCTCGGGGCGGACGTACTGCTTCGAGGTGGTCTCGCCGACCGCCGTCGCGACGAGACGGTAGTCCTCGACGCCGCCCGTCTCCCGGGCGACCATCCCGGCCGCGACGAGGTCGTCGACCGCGACGGCGACCGCGTCGGCGAGGCCGCCCGCGCCCGTCTCCCGGGCGTAGAACGTCCCCTCGAAGACGTCGAGGATCTCCGTCTCGGTCGCCGCGAACCCCGTCGCTATCGCCGCGAGGACGTGCGTCCGGAGCGCGGCGGGGTCGGCTAACTGCGACTCGACGGCCTCGGGCTCGCCCACGACGTACCGCTCGTGAACCTCGTCGCGCGTGTCGGCGTCGGCGACGAGAACCGCCTCGCCGTGCGGGTCGAGCCCCGGGCGCCCCGCCCGGCCACACATCTGGTGGACCTCCAAGGTCGGAATCCAGGACATGCCGCCCTCCCCGTAGCGGCGCTGGTCGCGGACGACGACGCGGCGGGCGGGGACGTTGATCCCGGCCGCCAGCGTGGGCGTGGCGCAGATACAGGCGACGTCGCGCTCGCGGAACGCCGACTCGACGACCGCGCGGTGGCCGGACCGGAGCCCCGCGTGGTGGAACGCCACGCCCGCGCGCAGGCAGTCCGCGAGCTGTCGACCGGTGAGCGTGCCGTCCACGTCGGTGGCCTCTTCGGCCGCCGCCGCGGCCGCCTCCTCGACCCCCAACTCCGCGGCGAGGCCCTCGTCCGCGAGCCGCTCGGCGAGGTCGACCGCCTCGCGCCGCGAACGGACGAACGCGAGGCACTGCCCGCCGTCGGCGACCGCGTCGGCGACCAGCGCGGCCGTCACCTCGGTGGGGTCGTTCGCGTCGGGGGCGTCCTCACCGTCGGCTTCAGCCCCGTTGCGGTCGACGTCGACGGACAGGCTCGTATCGTCGTCGAACG
>NZ_JAXRUU010000146.1:0-1814 GCF_034497445.1 Halorubrum sp. AD140 | reverse complement strand
TCGTCGGCTGGGTCTTCGCGGACTTCGCCGTCGACGAGTTCACGAAGGGGATGGCCAGCGGCGACGCACTCAGCACGCTCTGGATCTGGTTACTCCGCCTCCCAATCACTTTGGTGCTCCTGTACGTCCTGTACAAGGGGATTCTGGCGGCGACTGAGGCCATCGGCGCAGTAGTCTGATACCGTCTACTGTAGGGAGAATGTCAAAGAATGGCGATCTGGGACAGGGTACTGAGGCCTACATTCGAGAGTTGTTGCCTGCTAACGCTACACGTTACTGTCTTCTGGATCAACGTTGATGTTCTGCTGGAAGACGTTCTCGGGGTCGTACTCGGATTTGACCTTGGCGAGGCGGTCATAGTTGTCAGCGTAGACCTGTTCGGTCCAGCTTTCCCAACTGCGTTGCTCAACGCCGGTGAAGCCAGAGTAGGTGCCCTCAGCACCGTTGCGACGGAGTGTGCGTTCAGTCTCAGCAGCCCAATCGAGGGTCGGCTGGTTCTGGAAGTCTTCCCAGTTGCCCTCGATGGTGATCATATACTGCTTGTGGTCCCAAGCGTAGGCGGCGTCGGGGCCATGGCCGATGTTGCCGCCAAGTGGCCAGACGGCGATGGCGGCCATCGGGGTCGGGGCCGCCTCGGTCTGTTCGACGATGAAGTTGCGGATGCCCTCCGTGAACTCGTCCACGTACACCGAACGGTGGGTGTACTTACGGCCCCACGGGTACATCTGGGTACCAAGGTCGTGAAGTGCCTTATACGGCATCACGTCGCTCATGTCGATCAGTGGCTCACCGATCTCCCGAAGC
Organism: Halorubrum sp. AD140; assembly: GCF_034497445.1. NCBI lineage: Archaea > Methanobacteriati > Methanobacteriota > Halobacteria > Halobacteriales > Haloferacaceae > Halorubrum > Halorubrum sp. AD140. The sequence goes on along the minus strand of NZ_JAXRUU010000146.1, from coordinate 1,010 downwards.
GGCGCCGTAACCTCCTTGCCCTCCTCGATATCGCCCGCGTAGCAGCCGAGGATCGCGACGGCGTCAGTTCCCGCGAGCTCGTCAGGCATCGGCGGGAGGTTCGGAACATGGCCTGAGAGGAGGATGGTAGTCAGCTCCTCGGGTGCTCCGCTCATGACCTGCTGGAACGTGTCCATCACGTCATCGACCACCTCGTACGGGTAGAAGACACCGAGTGTCTGTACCATCGGGCCCACCTCGTACAGCTCAAACTCGAAGTTGGTGACGACGCCGAAGTTGCCCCCACCGCCCCGGACGGCCCAGAAGAGATCTTCGTTCTGTTTAGGTGAGGCCGTCCGCACCGCGCCGTCAGCCGTGACGATCTCGACGCTGCGGAGTGCATCGATCCCAAGCCCGTGCTTGCGTCGGATCCACCCGATGCCACCGCCTAGCGTGGAGCCGGAAATGCCGACATCGCCCGCGCTGCCGGTCGGTATAGCGAGACCGTGCTCCTGTGTCTCGATGAGTACGTCCTCAGCGTGAGTGCCGGGTTCGACGCGGGCGACTTTCGCCCCGGCATCGACCTGTACGTCGTCCATCTTCGAGAGATCGACGACGAGACCCTGGTTGGCGACGGCGCTCCCCGTCTGATGATGCGCACCCCCTCTGATCGCAAGTTCGAGGCCGATGTCCTGCGCAAATCGGACGGCGACAGCGACGTCGGCCGCATTTTCGACGCGAGCGACGATTGCGGGGTATTTATTGACGAGTCCGTTCCAGACCGTTCGTGCCCCCTCATACTCGTCACTGTCGGGGAGAACGAGCTCTCCGTTGAGGCGCCAAGCAAACGTCTCAATATCCTGTTCGTCGAGTTCAGCGACCGTTCCAAGCGGATGTTTTTGCGCCGACATTAGTGTCTCTTGATACCAGATACCATTGTCAAGTAAAAATAAGTTATCCTGGCTTGAACAGTTCGTACACTACTATAACTATCAACGACCGCATCAATCACTCAACGATCGGACGCCAGC
>NZ_JAXRUU010000145.1:0-1864 GCF_034497445.1 Halorubrum sp. AD140 | reverse complement strand
GGGTGACTCATACGCCAACTTCACTCGACGACTCACCCGACAACCGGAAGTAGCGACTATCCTCGGCTTCAGTCGAGTGCCCGACGAATCAGCATTCTCGCGAGCGTGGAGAAACCGATTCGACGACACAGCCCACGAATACACCCACGCTGCCGCCCACTTCGTTGTCAAAGAAGTCCACGATCGCGACATCTCAGCGCCGGAGGTGCGGCCTAAGGCAGAGATCGTCGACGATGAACAAGAAGATACAGACCCAATAGAAGAGGAATCCTTCTCACAGGAGGAGATTATCCAGACCACGCGCCTCGCGCGTGATCACGCCTTTGGACACTTCGACTCGGGCCGAGAGTCGAACGCCTCGTACGAGGACACGCAATTTTTCGAGTTACAGACATTCATGGGGATGGTTCGGTGCGGAACCGCGCAAGGAGCGACTCGCTTCCAGTACCGGCGTGGTGAAGAGTACAGCCCACACGGTGACACCCACCTCCGCACCGTCAAGCAATTCGATTCTAAAGAGCTCGTGAACGGATTCTACGAGACGACGGATCGCTTACTCTCCGCTATCGCCTCTGAAGCATCGTTCCGGCGACCAGTCACAGCCGCGATCGATATCACCACGATTCCCTATTACGGAGAGGTCGAAGGAATGCCGATGGTCAGCGGGACCGAGGACAGAGACGGTCGAGCATTCAAATTCGCAACCCTCTCGATCATCGGGCAGAACATCCCACTGATCTTGGCTGTCGAGCCGGTCCGAGAGAGTTCTAAGTGGGATGAGAACCCGTCGAATCAGATACATCGTACTGTGCGACGATTGGTTCAACGAGCGAAAGAACTCGTCCCCATCGAGACAGTGCTGTGTGACCGGGAGTTCGATTCGATACGCGTGTTCCAGACGCTCTCAAACCTCAATGTGAACTACCTCATCCCGAAGCGGGTCTCCAGCTCCGAACGTGATGTACTCGAACAGATGGAGGAAGACGACCAGGAGGTGGCTGTTGAGTCGGCTTCTGTCCATGTGAAATCTGGATCGCATCCAATGCAGCTCCTGTACGTGCCGTCGACGAGTGGTGAGGGGACGGCCGTCTTCGCGACGAATCTCCGAGTCGGACCCGACGAGGCCGAGACGTTCTGTCGGCGGTATAGTCGGCGCTGGCAGATCGAGAGTGAGTACAAATCGATCAAAGGTGACTTTCTCGCCAAAACCTCCTCGAAAGACTACCGCGTTCGATTGTTCTACTTCGTGTTCGCGGCCCTCTTGTACAACATCTGGCGGCTCACCGACTTCCTGCTGAAAGCGGGCGTCGACGGCGAGATGGACTACGCGCCCGTCCTGACCGCGGGTGAGTGCGTCGAGGTCGCCGCGTCGGCATTGATACCGCCTGACTAACCGGCTGAGCCCTCGCTGAGTCCGCTGTTCGGAAGTGGCGACGCTGTTCGGTAGCGCCAGAACACGCGCAATTTCTCACGTCTGTCCGACAGGTGCGCTCCGGGAGGATTCGAATTCTCCTCTTGTTGGAGAGAATCACCACGAGTCGAGGGAAATTCGCCCCGAAACTGGCCTATCCTCCGAAACTGTGGGGAGTACGCAACCGGAATTCGATATAGCGAAATACTGTTTACTCGTCGCGGCCGAGACAGATTTTTGTCGTTGAGTGACCAACAGAAATCACCGCGATCCGCCGAACTCCGGAATTATTACCCCCGCCCCTGCCGCATCGACGCCCATGGTCGACTCCGACTGGGGCGACTGGCTGCCGCGAGCGGTCGCGGCCGCCGACCCCGACACGGTGGCGCTGTGGTACCTGGGCTGTAACGGCTTCGCGATCAAGGGCAGCGAGGGGACCGTTCTCTGGATCGA
>NZ_JAXRUU010000144.1:0-1874 GCF_034497445.1 Halorubrum sp. AD140 | reverse complement strand
TTGGATAAGCTTCGTATGTCATCAAATCGCTTCATACTGACCATCAAAGGAGAATGGGTAGAATATACGATTTGAACGCTACTAGCAGTTCCTGCTATTCCTTGATCGTTAAACGAAGACAGAATTGACATGAGATGTCGTTGGCGATTCGGATGTTGGTATAATTCTGGCTCTTCAATTCCTAAAATAAGGCTGGGATCATGGTCGTTACCCTCCTCACTGTCAGAACCCATCTCCTCGCTGTGAACTGCTAAATTTTGGAGTAGAGAAATGATGAAGGCACGCTGAGAACCGTGACCGGCATGTTTTACTTCCGATATAAAATCATCGACCTCCAATTTAATATCTGCTTGTGGCATCTGGATGTCAATAACGTCCTCTGTATTCCAAGAAAGATCGACGCCAACACCGGGGGCGAATGTTTTGAGCGTTTCAGAAAGATCTGTCTCTAATTGGCTAAGTTCTCCTTCTGATGCGGATTTAATTAGTTGCGCGTAGCGTTTTTGTGCCACTTGCTGGAACTCTTCTAGATCCTCACGTTCAGAGAGCGCTGCACGAACGACTAAATCCATCAGTTCCGTCAGAGGACTACCACGTTTATCATCGGCATCTTCACTTGCATCTCGGACTGCCGGGATCAAAATATACCGTGTAAATTCCTCGAGAGCGGCTTGACCAACCGAGTTGAAACCAAAGAATTGGCCGTCATCTCGTCTACGCTCACATTCGTCTGGGTGTTCTTCTTCCCACTCTTTCAACACTGCTTCCGCTTCCTTTTGATTCTGATACTCTGGTAGTTCGCTGTACCCTATGTTGAATAGATCTTCATATTCGCGGCGGAGATCATGACCACTTGCATTGCGAAATCCATCGAAATCGGGGTTGTAAAGTCGACTCCCGTGGTATCTCTGGTTCCCACGGTTGTCTGGGTACTCCATCACTTTCTCCACGGTTAATGTTTCACCACCAGTATAGGAACTGAATCTTTCCTGAGCTTCCTCACCCAAATTTGTGAACTCTACTTGAACGCTAATTTCCTCGTCGGTATTTCGATTGTAGAAGTCTTCTTCGGTATACGAGGCGTTAGCTGTATAAAATAGGTCTAGCGACTTAAGGAACGAAGATTTTCCTGCTCCGTTTGATCCTATTAGTGCAGTCAGCTCATTAAAATCGATCTGCGCATCTCGAAGACTTCGAAAATTCCGGACACGTACTGAACTAATCTGCATTATTTGACCTGATCGTAGCTGTAGTTGTCTTTTATATTCCGATGGAAGTATTTCCCATGTGAAGCAGCATTCATGAGTTCCTGATGAATCTGTTTTGGAACATCAAAATACTGGTAGACGCTTCCACCATTGAACTCTATTTCTAGAACCTGATTTGCCTGATCATACCCTACACTTCTGAGGTTGCTTGAGGAAACAGAGACTCGGTTCATACGAGACAATATGACAAAACGACAACTTAGTTCTATCCCACTACATACGAGTTAATTTAGAGTCTTAGTTACTGTGTTGGGTGAGGCAGTACGGGAGGCCAAGGACTTCGACAGCTTCGACGTCGGGGGCTTTGATGACGGCTTGACCTTCGTCATATTTTTGCAGGTCTTGTTCGTACCCACGGGGGGAATTTTGGTGATGACTTCTTAGCGGAGGCCGAGGAACATGTTGGTATTAGTTTGTTTGAGGATGTCACCGTCGATGTCTTCGGGGTTTTGGGTGATAATGAAGAGACCGAGTTTGTCTTTACGGCTTGTTTGACGGCGTAGCAGGCGCGGCTAACGATGTATTGTTGGCGGAGAGTAGTAGGGTCGGAGACATAGCGGGGGTGCTTGGTTTACTTCCACCGCGCCGAGAGGAGGTTTATAATCC
>NZ_JAXRUU010000143.1:0-1889 GCF_034497445.1 Halorubrum sp. AD140 | reverse complement strand
GAGTCGTGATACCGTTCTCTCCCGGCGACATCGCTTCGAGTTCCCTGTGAAGGCGGCCTGCGGTCTGGGAGCCGAGCGCCGCGGCCCCCGCGGCGGCAACCGTCCCCGGGCCGAAGACCGCCGTTGGACCCCCGCCGAACTCGCTGAGGCTCAACTGATCGTCGTCCGATTCCTCCGTCGGCTCCTGGGTTTCGGTGGTCTCGTCTCCGGAGCCCACTATTTCGGTAATCTCTGAGGTGACTTCGCCGTCGGAGCCGGATGCGGTCTCCGGAGTCCCTTCGTCCGATTGGAGACGCAAGAGCGCCTGCGGGTCGATCATTCCGTCCTCGTCGATCAGAACCTCCGCAATCTGGTTCGCGTTCAGGGTCTCACTCTGGTCTCCATAGCCGTCGAACAGCTTCTCGTACACTTTGAGCCGGTGTTTCCGCTTCCGATCCTTGCTCCGTGTATCGTAGTGCTTGTTCAGCACCGGGACCGAGACATCGACGCGATCTGTCAACAGTTCCTTCGCCACCCCTCGATCGATCTGCGACTCTATCGAATACCGGCGGAGCGGATGGGGGCTGTGACTCGACGGACACTTGCTCGCGTTCTCGTTATCAACAGCCTCACACGCGTCGGTGTCCCGGTCGTGCGGGCAGCTATTCGAGTGGACGCACGGTCGAGTGAGTTTGTACAGGTCCCGACGGATCGTGTCCGTATCAGGCCGCCCGTACTTCGTCGTGAGCAGCGGTTCCCGCCCGTACCGGTCGGTAACGTCGTGTCGCCCCGGATTCTGTAAGTACTCGCCGATCAGCTCGGCCAGCTCGGTCGGGATATTAACGTCACGTTCCCCATCAGTCCCGTTTTTCAGCGGTGTCCCCTTCTCCTCCGGGTGATCCTTCTCCGGTCGATGGCGGAACCGAATCACTCGGTCTTCGAGATTGACGTCGCCGACGTCGATCGCTCGGACCGCTCCGACGCGACACCCAATCTCCTCGACGATCCTGTACTCGACATGCCGACGAGACGCCGATTCGTACGTCTCCAAGTACTTCCGCGCCGCTTCAACTTCCTCGTCTGTCGGCTTCTCGTAGTTCACGTCCTCGTCGTCCGGGACATTCGGGATCGGCGTCTTATCCGGTGTTCCGCTTGCGACGGCTTCGATCCGCACACAGTAAACGAGGAACCGCCGGAGGACGCTGAGAATTCCGTTGAGGCTCACGGTGCTGTTGTCGCTCGTATCCTTACACCAGTTTTTGAACTTGTTCAGCTGCCTGCCCCGGACGTCGTTCATATTGCCTATCCCCTTCTCCACGCACCACTCCACGAAGAGATTGAGTCCCTTCCGGATCGTTCGAAGCGTTTCGAACGACGCGTCCTCCTGTCGTTCCTTTAAGTAGTCGTCCCTCGCTTCCCGAGGGCCAATCGGGTCCAATTTCTCGTCGTACATCATCGGATCGGACGGCATATTACCCGGGTACATATAAACTTCAGCCACGAGACGGGCGGAAGCTAACACGCGGTCGTTCATCCCGGGCGAATCACCCGGCGTTTTCGCATCCTCGTCTCCCAACCGGTTCGCCGGGAACCGTCTACCGACTCGGACCTCTCCTCGCCGGCGCTAACACTTTCAGAGGAATCCACCGATCGTCATCGGATTCGGTACAATCCATTTCAGCGGACATATCAGGTCAAACCCAGCCGACCGGTCGGATCGAACGACATCCGTGACGACACCAGTCGGCGTCAATCCGCGGTGGTACATCGACCCCGTCCGACGCGAGTCCCGATTCGTAAAACGAGTCTCCTTCGATCATGAACCCAGATATCTGAAATCACACTACAGGTCTCGGACCAACCCCCCGAGACACCGTCGAACCAGTCAAATCGTCTATATCCTCTCGCAT
>NZ_JAXRUU010000142.1:0-1940 GCF_034497445.1 Halorubrum sp. AD140 | reverse complement strand
GACCTCCCGACCGACGACCTCGGCATCGAACGCCCGCCCGACGACATGGACGCGACGCTCGCCTCCAGCGTCGCCTTCCGGCTCGCGGGCGAGGTCGGCGACGCGCCCCCGAACGTGGCCGCGACGGTCGCGGACGCGGTCGACGCCGACGGGTACACCTACCTCGCCGGAGTCGACACCGCGGGCCCGTACGTCAACTTCCACGCCGACGAGCGCTACCTCGTCGACACGCTCGACGCGGCCGCCGTCGACGCGGGGTACGGCGCGCTCCCCGACCGCGATACCTCGGTCGTGGTCGAGCACACGAGCGCGAACCCGACCGGGCCGGTCCACGTCGGCCGCGCGCGCAACCCGATCGTCGGCGACGCCGTGGCGAACCTCTTGGAGTACGCCGGCTACGACGTCGACCGCCACTACTACGTCAACGACGCGGGCCGCCAGATGGCGGTGTTCACGTGGGCCTACGAGCGGTTCGACGAGTCGGACCTGGAGGAGGAGCCCGCGCGCGACCGCGCCGAGTACGACCTCGTCCGCTACTACCGGACGGGGAACGCCTTCCTGGAGGAGGCCGACGCCGACGAGGTGGAGGCCGCGGAAGCCGAGATTCAGTCGATCCTGCAGGGGCTCGAGGCCGGCGACGAGGAGACGTACGAGCGCGTCGGCGCGGTCGTCGACGCGGTGCTCGGCGGGATGAAGGACTGTCTCGCCCGGCTTCCGGCCGAGTTCGACGAGTTCGTCAAGGAGACGCGGTTCATGCGCGACGGCTCCACCGACGAAATCGCCGCGCGGCTCAAGGAGACCGAGCAGGCCGTCTACGAGGAGGACGCCTGGCAGCTGGAGCTCGACGAGTGGGGGATCGACAAGAACCTCGTCTTCCTGCGCTCGGACGACACCAGCCTCTACACCACCCGCGACCTGGCGCACCACGAGTGGAAGTTCGCCAACTACGACCGCGCCGTGACGGTGCTCGGCGAGGACCACAAGCTGCAGGCCGACCAGCTCGACGCGACCCTGGAGCTGCTCGGCAACGACACGGACCGGCTCGGCCACGTCATCTACTCGTACGTCAACCTCCCCGACGGGAAGATGTCCACCCGGCGGGGGACCGGCGTGATGCTCGACGACCTGCTCGACGAGGCGATCGACCGCGCCCGCGAGGCGGTCGAGAGCCGGATGGACGACCGCATCCGCGACGACGACCTCACCGAGACGGACGTCGAGCGCATCGCCCACCAGGTCGGCATCGGCGCGGTCCGGTACGACATCGTCTCGAAGCAGCCCGCGAAGGCGATCACCTTCGAGTGGGAGGACGCGCTCGACTTCGAGGGGCAGTCCGCCCCGTTCGTCCAGTACGTCCACGCGCGCTGTTGCGGCATCCTCGACGAGGCGGCCGCCGCCGGCGTGGAGGTCCCGGGCGTGACGGGGGACGCGGACGGGTCCGAGGGCCGGGTCGACCCCGACGCCCTCGACGTCGACGCCGCGATATTCGAGACCGACGCGGAGCACGACCTCCTCCGCGAGGTCGCGCGGTTCCCGGCCGTCGTCGAGGCGGCGGCCGACGACCTGGAGCCGCACACGGTCGCCACGTTCACCCGCGAGTTCGCGGACGCCTACAACGCCTTCTACCGGGAGTGCCCGGTCGTGACCGCCGAGGACGACGAGCTCCGAGCCGCCCGCGTCGCGCTCGTCGCGGCCGCGAAGCACACGATGGCGAACGCGCTCGACGTGCTCGGGGTCGAGGCGCCCGAGTCGATGTAGGAGCGGGTGATCAGAGTCGTCGGTCCGTTCTTTTCGATCGACGTGGTGTCGTCGTCGCGGCGATCACCTCCAAAGCCCCAGCCGCTCGGCCGTACGTGATCGACGACTCCACGGCGATCACCTCCAAAGCCCCAGCCGCTCGGCCGTACGTGATCGACGACTCCACGGCGATCACCTCCAAA
>NZ_JAXRUU010000141.1:0-1955 GCF_034497445.1 Halorubrum sp. AD140 | reverse complement strand
GAACGTCGGATGGCCTTCAGCGAACTCGGCAAGAGCATCGTCTAGGATATTTTGTGTACCTTGAAGGGTATATGTCGATGCGGCAACCGCTTTCTTGCCCACCTCGTCTTGTCGGTTCTCATTGTTCATATCTCCAATTGACTGTATGAACCGCCAGTTTGTAAAGCTAAGAAGGGTCGCGAAATCAGTCGTATAGATTGGAAGTTGTTATCGATTATTTTTCTCATGTTGCGCGCGCTCGATTGGATAGAACGGAAATCTGAAGAGTCGGCTATATCGACACCGGCGGAACCGCGATGAGGGGCTCGTGTTCAGCTACGCGGTCATTGACGAGCGCGACGCGGAGCACAAGCGCGAACGGACTAAGACTGACCTGATCGGCGCACACTGACTGGCAACTGAGCCGGCTCCGCCAGATCTGATCTAATTGCTTCACGTGTGCTTCGATTTGGTACAGGCTTGCGGCAGTTCGAAATAGCCCTTATCGGTTTCCTGCGTCTGATCTTGTTTTACACCCCCACGAAGTGCCAGTGTTGCTATCGGGAGAATATATCTTCTATTTTCTATTTTTCCATAATATTATAAGCAGAGGAAAGTTTATGGTGATTCAATATAGTTACTAAATTGTGATGTCCGATAAGGAAAATAGCGAAGGTTCCCGTCTAATGCGGGACTTGTCGAGGGGCTGTGTTGAATCGCTGTAAGGCGTAGAGATTCACTGTTTGACGAAGCGCTTGATGTTGTAGACCATACACATCAGAGCGATCTCACGGAACTCGCGGAACCACGACCGCGCTCGCACGGCGAAGCCGAGCGAGCGCTTGACAGCCGAGTTCACGGTTTCGGTCATAGAGCGCTGATTGTAGCGGTTATCGTCGATTCTGGCGTTGTGTGCGTGATCGTACGGTGCGAAAATGCGGTGCTTGATCAGCGGTCTGATCCCGAGATCGCGTAATCCTTCGCGGAGCGATTGCTTGTCATAGCCCTTATCGGCGGCGAGAGACCGCAGATCGCCCGCGTTCCGGCGGGCGATCTGCTCAGCGAGATCGGCGTCACTTCCTTCCCGGTTGGTTGAGCAGTGAACGTCAAGAACAGCCTGAGACACTGTATCGACGAGTTTCGTGACTTTGAGCTTCTGAACGCGGTAGCTGATTCGCTGGCAGTAGTGGCGGCTGGCTGGTGAGCGGTCGTAGAATGTGGCGTCGATCGCGGCGTGTTCGGAGAGATCGTGCAGCTGCGCCGACTGGCGCAGCAGCACTCGACAGACGCTCATGCTGATCCGATCGAACGCCTTACACAACGTGGACGGCGCAGGGAGATCGGCCGTGTTGAGGCCGATCTCCCCGGTTATTTGTGGCATCTCTTTGAGCAGGTCGATCGTCATGCGGTACGACGAATCGAGGTAAATCCGCAGACAGTGAAGGGAAACGAGTGCGTAGTCGGCGAATCCGCCGCCACCTTCCGGGGCGGCGGATTCGCCTCCATCGCCAGTAACTCTTTGAGCAACCGGCACAACCTCCCCGATGAAGCGGGAGATTTGGGTCATGAACAACTGAAGTCTCTCGCTTCAACGCCTTTGATTTAGCGGCCTACCCTGCCGCCGTATGGCGATTCAACACAGCCTGTCGAGGAGAACTGCGATTACGGCTGGACTGAGCACCACGGCAGCATTAACACTCCCAGGACTTGCTGCTGCAAGTGATGAAGAAACGGAGGCAAAGAAAGACGATATAGAAGTGAGAAAAAAGACGATCAAAAAGAGTGAAGACTTCATACTGAATCATTATACGGTTGATGGCGATGAATTGTTGTTAGTTGAACACTTAAGCGGTGAGAAAAAAGGCACAATATCTGGCGATCCAATTAATACTGGTGCTGAGAAAGCCTCTAACAACGATAGTCGAGATTCTGCCTCACCAAGCAAATTAGAGTCGGCTGAGAAGAACCCTGAAAAT
>NZ_JAXRUU010000140.1:0-1967 GCF_034497445.1 Halorubrum sp. AD140 | reverse complement strand
AGAGAGGACGAGACGATCGTGAGCACCTCCTGCGACGTTTGAACCGGTAGTTGATCCCTCAGCACCTTGAGTCAAAAAACTCCGTCTCGGTGCCCTCAGACGCAGAGGATCGCGGTGAACGGTCGTAACTATTCGTCACTACCGTCTTCGGCTTCGTCTTCAGCATCCGGTTGAAGCCTTACGCCAAGGCTGAGTAGCGCGATCCCACCGGCCGTGGTGGCATGTATCTGATAGGTCGTCTCACATGGACGGTTCACTCGGTTGGCCAGGAAAGTTCGAAACTATGATCGAGCAGTTTGCTTCATGAGTGCTATTGACTAACATGCTCGGATAGCTCTCCGGGCGAAGTGTTGGGTTGTCGCACCAGTATTACTGACAGGTCCACCTCGACGCAGGCCCTGAGTTTCGACCGAACTCTCTATCGAAGATCTCCTAATTACGTTAATTGACGAGAAGCTGTTCGACAGTCAAAGTATACCACTTTAGTCCAAAATACCAGATTCATTTAATAATCGGAATGGCTTTAACACCAGAGAAATTATATGTTCTATGGCGGAGACCACGATACCGGTATCCAACGATACGCATGAAGTTGTTCGATCGAAGAAGCGTGGCGGTGAAACCTTTGATACTCTCGTAAAGAGGGTGTTTGAGGAGTATCAGCCGGACGCATAAGTAAGCCAAGTATTGAACGGCTGGCGAAGATGAGAGATCTGTGTAGGGCCTCTCTCGCCAGCATTCTACCATACTGGTGACAACAGCAGCCAAGGCAAACTAATGCCTTTCGTACTATTACAGACGTACGAAGGCTATTTAATTGCTTCGTAGCTGGTTGTCGCCGAGGTATGCGCCCCATCCTATGAACGGCGCAAACAACTAATGAAAAAAGACAATCAGCAGATCGAGGAGGAGAATAGAGCAGTCACAGGCATCCAAGCCTGGAAGAAAGTGGTCGAGCAGCATCTCGTGGAGATCGGTGAGTAGCGTGGGCGACGATCAGATCGTTGGGCAAGCGGGGAATTGCGTAGTCCACGTCACACCGACCGACACCGACTACGTCCAGATCACTGCTGAGTACGACGGTGAGACCGGCGGGACCACCTCCATCCCGAAGAACCGGTGGGTCGGTAGGAGTGGCCTCACAGAGTACGCGACAAACATCTCTGGTCAGATCGGAGCTGACTACGATACAATCCTCGAAGCCCTCAAGGACGCCCGTATGCGAGCGTTGGCCTCGTGGAATTGGAAGACGTTCACACAAACGGGTTCGGCGACAGCGCCGAGTTTAGAACACCTTGAGTCGCTCACTGTCCCCGACGGGCACACAGACAACTACCCGACTACGGAAGAGCTCAGAGAATCCCTCCGTGAGTCTGTCGAGAACGCGATGCAGAAGTGTCTCTACTACGCGTTCGCATCCCCGACCGGGATAGGGAAGTCGTTCCTCATGGCGACAACAGAGTGGCTTACGATGCCCGAAGTGACCGGGGGACGACAGGTAGTTCACCTATCACCGACGGGCAAATCCCGGAAGAACGCCGTTGGATACTCCGAGAAGAACGGACGTTCACACTACGTCCTCCTCGGCCGGGACGAGATCTGTCCGGTGTGCGGGGGCGACCACGATCCCGATAGCGATGGTACAACGATAACGGTAGATAAGGAGCCCGTGAGTGAGTGGATAAATCGAATGTGCAACAAGAGGGGGCTCCCCCTCCACTACGTAGAGGATATTCTCCCCGACGTTGCGGACCAGGATATCGACGAGTCCCTGTGCCACGGAGAGAATGGGAAGTGCCCGGCCAGCGAGCAGTGGGAAGAGATCCAGGATTCAATCCGTGACGATCCCGACCGTGACGTGATCCACGCCACTCACCAGTTCGCCTTCGTTTCCACTCTCCGTCACAACAACAACGTAGCGTTCGACGAGCAGCCCTCGTTCGCTGAGATCGGTCCAGGTGACGTGA
>NZ_JAXRUU010000139.1:0-1981 GCF_034497445.1 Halorubrum sp. AD140 | reverse complement strand
GCGAACTTCCGCGCGAGCGACTCCCCGAGTCCCGGACCGACGCCGGCGATGACTGCCGTGCGAGTCATGACTGCGGTACGGACCGGCGCGTGAAAACGGTGAGGCTGGCCGCCGCGGCGGACCTCGCCCGCTCGTGCCTCACAAATTGACATCCTCGTCGGGCTAAAGCGCGAGGATTCCCACGGCACCGCGCCGCTGGGTTGGGATATTGTGGTTTGTAGCTGTCCGACACGGACAGCGACTGGCTGTGCCAATCAGCCGGTACTCCTATCCCGGCGTGGGAGTCGGAGTTCCGTTTGCTGACACCCACACCAACCCCGCAGAAAGGGTGTTTCTGCGTTGGGTGAGTAAATCCCGATACTGTCCGATTAAGCGAGCGGATAGACCGCCTCGGATCTCTGTCCACGCGACGTGTAACCAGTTAAGCTATCCGTGACCCACGCCGATCAGCGTTCGTGCTGGCGGTGTCGGATTCATCCCCGCGCTGATGCGCGAGGCGTTCTCCTTGTCTTTCCGTAACCGATCGGGATTCAACTTTGAAGGCTCTGTTGACTCGATGGAAACGCTGCTACGCCATGAGCGCGTGAACTAAGACATGGGGCGCAAGAGACCGACGGATTTCACGTGCCACAGAGCACGTTCTGTTGACTGGTCCGTGTGCGAAAGAAGTCGAGTCATGGGCGCTACAGCCCGGATGCCGCGCCTCGCGGCATCCGGGAAAGCCCGAATAGGTGAATCTCTACTTCACGCACTGGCGTCCCGGGTGAACGAACCATGTACCTCGGAATCGACGTCCACAAACGGTACGCACAGGTGGCAGTAATGGATGAGGCTGGGACGATCGTCGAAGAGGTTCGCGTCGAGAACGCGAACCTCGACGAGCTCGCCCAGCGCTACGCCGGCGCACAAGCCGTGCTTGAGGCGACCTCCAACTACTACCACATCCACGATACGCTGTCCGAGCACTTGGATGTAACCGTCGCTCATCCGAAAAAGATCAACCAGATCGCAGACACCGACAAGAAAACCGACCGCGTGGACGCGAAAGAACTCGCGCGGATGCTCCGGTTAAATTCGGTGCCTGAAAGCTATGTCCCGACCGAGCAGGTCAGAGAAGCCCGCGCACTCGTGCGCGGGCGACAGACCTTGGTCGAAAACCGTACCAAGTACGCAAACAAGGTTCATGGACTCCTCTCCGATCACGGCATCACTGAAGACGTGAAACCACTGAACGAGGAGGGGCGAGAGTCCCTGCGGGAACTCTCGCTCCCGGTACCGTTCGACACGTTACTTGAGTCGTATCTCGACCTGATCGAGTCGCTCACCGAAGAGATTCGGAAGCTCGATGAGACGATCGAAGAGCGCGCTGGGTCTCTGAAGGAGACCCAGCTGCTGATGACGATTCCCGGTGTGAGTTACTACACCGCACTGACGATCTACGCGGAGTTAGGTGGGATCGACCGGTTTGACGGTGACAAGGAGGTCGTCAGTTACGTCGGATTGAACCCGGTGATCCGCGAGTCAGGCGACTCGCGGATCGAAGGGAGCATCTCGAAACGTGGATCAGGTCGTGTACGATGGCTGCTCGTTCAAGCAGCAAACACCGCAGTTCATACCAGTAACGACGAGTACCTGAGCCGGTTCTACGACCGGTTAGCAAGCCGAAAAAACTCACAGAAAGCGATCGTGGCGGCAGCTCGGAAGATGCTGGTATCGATCTACCACATGCTTGATCGGGGAGAAGCGTATGATCCACCGGGTGTGACCGCGTAGACGAGGGATCTGAGGGCCGCCGATTCGGCGGTCCTCAGTAGCCGACCGAGGCCCTCGATGAGCGCCAGCTATCGCCAGACAGCGACCGCACCGCAGACACGTTCCGACCGCCTCCCGGCTGTGGAAACGGTAAATCCCCGGACGGCGTAATCATTTTATCGCTAGACGTGGTTTGCCCGGGTAGCAGCGTTTCCATAGGTGAAATCCT
>NZ_JAXRUU010000138.1:0-1991 GCF_034497445.1 Halorubrum sp. AD140 | reverse complement strand
ACCGAGATCGGCGGGACTTAGTTATTGATAGCGAGCTCCGCTACTACTTGAGATCGCAGTTTAAACAACAATGTTGACGGTACAATAATGGGTACATCCAAGCGTTAGACAGAGCGGAGGAGTTTACCCAACACCACCAGAATATTTACCAAGACGTGAACGAGTCCGAGGACAGCCCAGACACGGAAGAAACAGCACCGGACCTACAGCGACGAGCTTTGGTGATCTCCCTGGTCAAACTCACGCAGGAGCTGGGTCATTTACCAAATCCGGACAAGATCAACGAGCGCGGCGAGTATCCGTATCAGCGATACCAAGAGGAGTTTGGCAACTTGTTCAATGCGTGTCAAGCGGCTGGGATTCTTCCGGATGATGTGACGATACAGGATTTTCACGGCGAGGAAGCTACTGAACCGGTTGAGGAGGCGGACAACATCGAATCCGACCCGAAGACGAAGTCGGCGTCGCAGTCTACATCCGATCCTGCGGTAACGCAGGGAATTGATGAGGCAGAAGCCGAGCTCGGAGAATCTGACAAAATCGATGAATCAGATGCGCCCGAAGGAAAATCGGTCAAGACCAATGCTTTTATTTCAGATGTAGACCGGCCAAGTTTCGACGGATCAGCAGAAATCGATGAGTCAGAGATGCTAAGTGAGATTCGGTTATTTGCCGACATCATTAATGAGCCACCCACCAAAGAACTGGTCGTAGGGTACGGCAAGTACCCAGCGGACGAATACCGGACGTCGTTCGGATCGTGGGATGCTGCACTTGAAGCCGCGGGATTCGATCCCGCTGAGATGCCCGATTGGAGTGCCCGGTCGAATACGAACGTCGAAATTCTGGACGGGATTCGGCTTGTCGCTGAGAAATTGGGGCACGCGCCGACCACCACAGAGACCGGGAAGCACGTCGATTTTTCCCCGGGGTTGGCTACGTTGCGATTTGGATCATGGAGTGATGCACTCCAGATCGCTGGTTTGGAACCATCAGAGCGGCCTAGTGTCCAAGATAGTGGAACAGCCGACAGTACAGATAATAGGAATACAGATGGCAGGATTCCCGAAGACGATGACGACGGAGATACTGAAGAACAAGATTCAATGCATAGCGTGATTGAAGAAACACTAGAGGATATGCTGTTATCGAGTGATGATGACGACCCTATCTAAGTGATTAGTATCTTCTATATGAGGACTAAAGTGTTGATAACATAGAGCGAGCGCTGTAATCATATAGATTAAAGATCTCTCAGATAGAGGTGTCGACAAGAACGTAGAATGGTATCTAACATTCGTTTCAGCAGATGTGCTTCGATTCATGAGTAGTGAGACATGTGAATCAGCTGTTGAGCTGGAAATGCTTGCTTCAGGAATGGCAAAGCAACACGAGACATATTTAGACGCGCTACAGGAACTCATCGATAATTCAGTTGCGGCATCTGTAAATGACGAGTCATACTTTGAGAGTCCAGATGAACAGGTGACAATCTCGCTGACGTTTGTGCGTGGCGAAGATACAGTTACAACCTATATCTCAGATAACGGGCCAGGGATTACTCGTGAACAACTCCAAAACCATGTATTTCGAACCGGAAATAAAGAAATTTCCGATGGGATTCTAAATAACGTTGGATGGGGTCTCAAAGCTAGTCTCGCATGGTTTGAGGAATCTCTCAAACAGCGTGAGCTTCAGAATGATACGAATCAATTTACTCTTGTAACACAGACGAATACAAGCGACTGTTTGCGTGTTGATGGACCTATTACGGGCGATCTTCCCATTTCTAGCGGGAGTGAAAACGATTGGGAAATCGGGGTTCCAGACGAAATTTCCGAACTTAAGCAGGCAGATCATGGTACGCATGTTCATACAACTTGCGCCAGGGCCCAATTTGATAATGACGTGTGGCCGTCGGCAAACTCACTTGACAAAAAAGTTCAATATATTCGTGAGCGACTAGGCACCTTATTCCGACGGCTACTATC
>NZ_JAXRUU010000137.1:0-2035 GCF_034497445.1 Halorubrum sp. AD140 | reverse complement strand
CACGCTCTTAGACCGCCTTCATCACGATCGACCCGTCTCGGGCTCGTACGGCTCGGTCCAGCGGACTGCCCGGACGAATCGTTCGCTCAAAGATGACGACGAGGTGCTGGACACGCTCGAATCAGCCGGAATCGACCGTGACCGGGTGATGAGTGTTGATCGCGGGAAGGTTGACGATGCCCTCGAGGTGACTGATGTCGCTGAAAGCGACGTCTACGAGACTGAAGAAACCGAGTACGTTCGGAAAGCTGAGGTGGACGAAGATCGCAAGGAGACACGGCTCCAAGGGCTGAAAGACCAACTTGCGGCGAGCGATGCTGACGACGCCGACCAGCTTCGCGACGAAGTCGAAGAGCTCAAATCGCGGATCGAAGAGTTGACCGAATTCAAGTCGGGACAATCGTATCACACGCGCTCGAGTGGCGACCGATGAGTCGGTCTGGCGACGTGCCGAGGTGAATGGACCAGCCACGGTGGATACCAGCTCTGAGGTTGATGTTCCTGAGTTACCGAGCAGCGTGGTAGCCTACTCGGAGACCAGTTTTCTCACGCACGGATCGTTTATCAGTGTGATGTGAGAACTGAAGCTATGGGTGGCTCAGATTCACCAACTGTCTCAGTCTCTCTTTCTGGTCCCACGGATATCCCAGCAGTCCTGAAGCGAGCTGGCATCGATCACGTTAGTGTCCATGATCGCCGAATCCTTGCGATCTATCAGACGGCGATTTTCAATGTGACAACTGATCCGGCTCAGATATCGAACGCACAAACACTCAAGATCGAATGCTGGGAGACGCCGATCCCATCTCACGCTGATGACCGCTCGAAACAAGAGCTTGTTCAAGACTTCACCGACGTGTTCGACTCTGCCGAGGACTATTGAGGGATTCACCCCGGTGGCTCGACCTATTCAGCACAGCAACCACGACCAACATCATAACGAGTGTGAGCAATAGAGAGAACGATTATAATGGATACACGTTAGCTGTTGGAATATGAGTGCGTCACAGGGTGAAGCCGATCTCTCGGAGGACGAACGTGCGGGTCTTGAACTGATCCGCGAGACAGGTGGGATTCACCAGAGCGACTTTTGGAAAGAGTTGGGCGTCTCTTCGCGAAAAGGAAGCCGACTAGTCGAAGGGCTTGAGAGTGCCGAGCTGATTCAGCGTGAGGAAACGGTGTACGGAGGCCAACGGACCTACTATCTCGAACCAACAGCATCTGATCGTGACTTTTCACTACTGATGGCGGGTGATATGCTCTCGCCATTCATTGGTGAAGAAGAGGTCGATCCGCAGGCAGACGCCTTCTCCCAATGGCTGATGAACCTCACATACGAGGAAGAGTGACTCTGCTCTCGAGGGCTTCTGACAGCTCTTAGTCACCAACTCTCATACTTTTGTATTGGAATCTCTCGCATAGGGAGTTCGCTGATTACACCGATAATCAACACACGAGGTCGTTGTTTAACCAACGTAGATCGGGGAAACCGTCCAGCATGTTGGTTAATATCGCTCACTCTCATGGAGAACTGCTGAAAAAACTCATCGCCAGTGGAGTCTGTTATTTCACTTGAAGCAGTGGTGTGTGAGTTCAATACTGTCCCTCCACCGTTTCCGAAGCTTTTGTTGACGAGCAATCGTGGGAACCCGCACACCACCATGTCCGAAGCTATTCACTAGAGAACAAGCGACTACTGCTGTGTTGATATCCAATTTCCCAGACACATTCTCGTCTGAAACAGCCAGTCGACGAGGGCTGCTTACTCAGCGGTTAGTTGGTCCCGCTTTGTGTAAAGAATGAGGGCGATATAACTGGCAAATACTGTATGTGTGGTTCGCAGCGTATCTGTCCCAATCATCTCGGAATACCATGTGAGGGCCGAGAGAAAGAACACGCCGTATAGGAGGCAAGGAAGGGCAATATATAATGTAAGAATCTTTTTTGGAGTCACGGTAGCTCATTTCCTGACAACAATATTAAAACCACCAGACCCGGTTGAGGTCTCCTTTGTCTGTACTGAGCGATTCGGGTA
>NZ_JAXRUU010000136.1:0-2073 GCF_034497445.1 Halorubrum sp. AD140 | reverse complement strand
ACATAGTTTTGACTGTTCAGCGCCGGCAGTCAGAGGCAGCTACTGCATCTTCTGAGTAGAGAATCACCGAGCAGAGGCCGTAGAGATGCGATTAACTAACCCTACCCCGCTGTCTTGCGTTCAACAAGGCAAATATCGATCAACCGAGTACGAGTCTCCAGGGTCTCCATATTGAGGAAGATAAAAGAATATGGCGCAAGGACAGTTTTGATACGTACGGAAACACATAGTTACCCGGACACCAACTCAACAGCCATCGATGTATACAATTTCAGACTTACCGGTCGACAACCAGCTTCAAACCGTCAAATACGATCTTGAGCTTGAATCGGCACTCCGACACATGTTCGAGAACAGCTACACTCAGGTGGGCGTCGAACGTGATGATGAGTTGGTTGGGATCGTCACTTACAGATCGGTTGTCCGGACATTATTGGCATTTCATCAATTGGAAGTCGGTCACAAGACGCTGGATAACATCTCGGTCGGAGCGGCAGTTGAAGACGCACACACGATCAGCGAGGATGAGAATGTACTCGCCGTATTCGATGTACTCGCGGAGTACACGTACATTGTAATCAATCGTGATCAAGAGTGGCGTATTCTGACCGACTATGATCTCCTGACGCGATTGAAACAGATGCTTGAGCCATTTTTGTTAATCGAGTCGATTGAGACGCAGTTGCGTGATATTTTCAGGCGAGTGTTCAGTGATTCACTGTCTAAAAAATTGGCTGAAACGTTTAATGAGGAGCATCCGCTGCCAACTCCAGCATCTGTCGAACACTGTAGTTACTCACACTATGCCCAGTTCATTTCCATTCATTGGGCTGAATTTGAATCGCTCTTTGATGATCAACAGGATGTGATTCGCGAGTTAGTGCTTGAAATTGGCGATATGAGGAATCAACTCTTTCATTTTCGAATTGAGGACTCAGATGAGTTTGATCGAGATTTACTCCGCTTTGGCCAGTCGTACTTCTCCTCAGTATAGGTCCAAATAAGGGGTGAACCGCTTGGCTCTGTAGTTTCGCTAGACGCGAGGGCTACGACTCTGTTATTGCTGTAGAAAGCGCAGAGACAGATCGGTGTGACATCCGAAATCCGTCTCTTCACGCGTGTTACGGTGGCTAAGGCTAAATCAGTTGTCGCTAATCCGGACGAGCCCGCCGACCCCGAAGGGGGAGGCGGGTTCGCCGAGTGGGCGATGCTCACCGTGCATGCACTCCGCATCGAACTGGGCAAATCCTACCGCGTTGCGGTGGATTTGCTCTCAGAAATGCCCGGCGTACTTGAAGAGATCGGACTCACCAGACTTCCACACTACACGGTCCTTCGCATGTGGTTTGAGCGGATTCCACCCAAGACGTGGCGTGCGTTTCTCGGCGCGTCAGCCGAGAAACGCACTGGCCACGCTGCTATCGATTCGACTGGCTTTGACCGTGATCAGCCTAGTCGCCACTACGCTAACCGCACGAACTACCGCGTTCGAGCGCTGAAAGTCACCGCTCTCGTGGATGTCGAAACGCTGTACATCACCGACATCCACTCGACGACCTCCAAGAAACACGATGCGAAGATCGGCCCGCAGGTCGCTCGGCGCAACGCCGGCGACCTGCGGAGCCTCGCCGCTGATCGCGGCTACGACGCCAAAGTCTTCCGCGATGAACTCCGCGAAAACGGCATCAGACCGCTGATTAAACACCGGATCATGAATCCACTCGATCACGCCCACAACGCCCGCATGGACGGTGATCGGTACCACCAGCGTTCCATGTCAGAAACCGTCTTCTCGTCGATCAAGCGCACGCTCGGCTCCGCCGTGCGTGCGCGAAGCTGGTGGTTAGAGTTCCGCGAAATATTGCTGAAAGCCACCGTCTACAACCTTCGCCGGAGCGTCCGATACCCGTGAAATCCGCCGCCGTGTACCGAAACTACAGAGCCCAAAATCCCGACGAGTCCACTTATATACTCAAACCGCCGGGAAGCGGCTGGGTATCTATATTCTGACTGCCAGAGAGACCGATCGTAGAATCACTGTGTACTATTCGCCCTCAAGTGGCTCCCCTTGAC
>NZ_JAXRUU010000135.1:0-2087 GCF_034497445.1 Halorubrum sp. AD140 | reverse complement strand
GGGGGGGACGGGAAGGGCGGGATCGGCACCGGCCCGGACGCCATCGAGGACGCCATCGACGCGGCGGCCGGGGGCGCGGGCGACGGGAGCGACGGCGATACGGACGGCGTCGTCGTCCTCGTCGACCTCGGCAGCGCGGTGATGAACGCGGACGTCGCGGTCGAGCTGAGCGGCGCGGATGCGGTCATCGCGGACGCGCCCGTCCTCGAAGGCGCGGTCAACGCGGCGGTCGCGGCCACCGACCCGTCGGCCACGGTCGAGTCGGTCCGCGAGCAGGCGGAGGCGGCCCGCGACATCGAGAAGCTGTAGCCCGAGGTCGCCTCTTTTTTTAAGATCGGTCTACGCCGCGCGGTCGTCGAGTCCCAAGACTTCCAGCACCTCGCGGCGCGTCTCGCAGGCGAGCGCGTCGGACGCGAGCGACGCCGCGGCGGCGGCGTCGACCCCGCGGACCCGCCGTTTCACGTCGGGGACCGTCACGGCGCTCATGCTGAGCTCGTCGAAGCCAAGTCCGACGAGCAGCTCCGTCAGCGCCGGGTCGCCCGCCATCTCGCCGCACATTCCCACCCACGCGTCGGTCTCTTCGACGGCCGCGGTCGTGCGGTCGAGCGCGCGCAACACGGCCGGGTGGAGCGGGTCGTGGTAGTCGGCCACCGCGTCGTTCCCGCGGTCGGCCGCCATCACGTACTGGGCGAGGTCGTTCGTCCCGACGCTCAGGAAGTCGAGGCGGTCGGCGAGCGCGTCCGCGAGGAACGTCGCCGCCGGCGTCTCGACCATCGCTCCGAGCTGGGGGACCGCGTGGTCGACGCCCTCGTTCGCGAGGTCGGCCGCGACCGACTCGACGGCGTCGACCGCGCGCTCGACCTCCTCGACCCGCGTGACGAGGGGGAACATCACGGCGAGCCCGTCGCCGTCCTCGGTCGCGGCCGCGCGAAGCAGCGCCCGGAGCTGCGTCTCGAAGAGGGCGGCGTGCTCGTCGAGCGACAGCCGGATCCCGCGCCCCCCGAGGAACGGGTTCGGCTCGTCGGGGAGGTCGAGGTACGGGACCGGCTTGTCCCCGCCGACGTCGAGCGTCCGAACGACGACGCGGTCGTCGGGGAACGCCGACAGCGCCGCCGTGACCGCCTCGTACTGCTCCGCCTCGCTCGGCGGCGCCTCGCGGTCGACGAAGAGGAACTCGGTCCGGAACAGCCCGACCCCGTCCGCGCCGCGCTCGGCCGCCGGCGCCAGTTCGGCCTCGCCGCCCACGTTGGCGGCGACCTCGACGCGCAGGCCGTCGGTCGTCTCGACGCGCTCGCGGATCGCCTCCGGGCCCGCCTCCCGCACGGCGGCGCGGCGCTCCGCGTCGGGGTCGACGACGACCGTCCCGGCCTCGCCGTCGACGAGGACCGTCTCCCCGTCCGCGACCGATTCCAGGTCGGCGCCCACGCCGACGACGGCGGGGATGGCGAGCGACCGCGCGATGATCGCGGCGTGCGAGGTGCGCCCCCCTTCGACCGTCGCGATCCCCGCGACCGCGTCCGGGTCGAGCGCGGCGGTGTCGCTCGGCGTGAGCCGCTCCGCGAGCAGTATCGTCCCGTCGGGGAACGCGGCGAGGTCCGCGGCACCGGCGGGTCCGTCCCCTTCGGCGCCGAGCAGCGCGCGGAGCAGCCGGTCGCGGACGTCGCGCAGGTCGTCGGCGCGCTCGGCCATCCGCCCCTCCATCCCCTCGAACTGCGCGACGGCCTCGTCGAACCGGTCCGCGACGGCGTGTGCCGCGGGCGTCCCGTCGCCGATCGCGGCCTCGACGTCCTCGACGATCGTCGGGTCGTCGAGGAAGCCCTCGTGGGCTTCGAACACCGCGGCCTCCTCCTCGCCCACGCGCTCGGCCGTCCGGTCGCGGGCCTCCCGGAGGGCCTCGCGCACGGCGTCCCGAGCCGCCTCGTAGCGATCCAGTTCCGCGTCGACGTCGACCGACTCGGGAGCGGGGCGGTCGGGGAGCGTCAGGTCGGCCTCCGGGCGGTACCAGCGCGCCTCGCCGACCCCCGAACGCGTCGTGCTGCCGACGCCGTCGAGCGTCCTCACGGCGCCTCCTCCCCCTCTTCGACCGG
>NZ_JAXRUU010000134.1:0-2096 GCF_034497445.1 Halorubrum sp. AD140 | reverse complement strand
CAAATAGCTGACGCGCCGGCGACGGGTGTTTATAAATGGGTCCCGTAACTGTCGCATGAGCTATCCGGTCACGTACTACTGTCCGCACTGCGGCACGCTCGTCGCGCTCGAACGCGAGGGGTACCTCGCGGACAAGTCGGTGACGCCGTACCCGCTGGAGGGGTGGACGTACGCCGCGCCCACGGCGCCGTTCGACGCGGCGGAAGACGGTGAGAGGGGTGTAGACGGGGACGACGCGGTCGACGCGGACGGCGTTCGGTTCGTCTGCGGCGAGAGCGCGGGCGTGGAGTGGGACCCGCACGACGGCGTGCGCGGCACCGACGTCGGCGGCGACGAGCCGTACCGGGAGCCCGACGCCGAGGGAGTCGGCTGCGGCGAGGCCTTCTACCTCTCGTTCGTCCGCTACGAGGGGGGCCGCGAGGTCGACCCGCGAGCGGAGGCGGAGCCCGTCGAGATCAACCCCGATCCGCGGCCGAGCGGCCCGCGGGGGCCAGGCGGTCCGAGCGGGCCGAGCGGAACGACCTCATCGGACGATTCGGACGGCGGCTTCTGGTAGCACGCCGACCGCGCCGCGGAGACGGGCACGACGGGAACGGTCCGCGCGTCGGGCGGACACGCCGTCGTGGATTTATATGGTTGTACGACCTACAAGTCCGTGATGATAGGTAACACACTACTCACTCTCCGCCGGAACGAGCCTCGCGGTCGGAACGCGCCCCGACGACGGGAGGGGGCCGCGTCGCCGTGAACTGGGGGGGTCGAACGGACACATGACGAAACGTCACATCGATCTCCCGACGGACGTCGAAGAGGCGATAGACCGAACGATCGGAGACGTCGACCGACGGCTCTCCGGAGACGAGGAGACCGCGGTGGTCGTTCTCGAGGTGCTCGCCGACCTGTTCGGCGACTGGCACGCGTACGAACGCTATCGAGAGGGCGATTCCCTTCCGCCGCTGACGCGCGCCCGGATCGAGAGCTACGATCCGAGAAACGTCCGCATCGAGTCCGAACACTGGGCGGAACAGGACCTCGCGGACCTCCGAGAGGCGAAGTGCCTCCGGCACCTCTGGCGGGGGTTCGACCTCTCCCCGCTGGCGAACAACCTCGCCTTCGCGCTCCCCTTCCGAGAGATGCTCGCGGACCACCTGTTCGAGGAGGCGGGCACGGGCCTCCAGCTGTTCGGCGGGATCAAGATCCAGTGCGGTCACAACATCGAGATTGGCGATAACGTCGTCGTCCACAACGACGTCCTGCTCGACGACCGCGGGGAGCTGGTGATCGGCGACCGCGTCTCCGTCGCCGACCGCAGTCACCTCCACACGCACAGCCACGACACGGTCGACCAGACGGACGTGACGACGTACCGGACCGTCGTCGAAGACGACGTCCGGCTCGGGTACGACGCGATGATCGACGCCGGCTGTCGCGTCGGGGAGAACTCGCTCGTCGGCGCGTCGTCGATGGTCCGCGGAGACGTGCCGGCCCATCAGATCGCCGTCGGCTCGCCCGCCAAGACCGTCAAGACCAAGCCCGGCTGGGAACCGGTCGCCGAACACCCGGGACCCCTCGCGGACAACCGGGAGGAGCGCCGGCTGGACCGCGAGCTGCCGGCCGACCTCGATCCGTTCGACGAGTTCGGTCGCGACCTCTCGCCGCCGGGGGAGCCGACCGATCTGTGAGCGGATCCGGTGCGGGACCGTCGGACACCCGCCGTTCGCTTATAAACGAAGGTCGATGCTACGACCGCCATCGAAGCCCCAGCCGCTCGGCAGTACGCAGGTTGATCTGTTCATAGACCACTGATCGACACGACCACCACCGAAGCCCCAGCCGCGAGGACTCGCGCGGCTTGGTGCGCTCCTCGCTCAGTCGTTTCACTCCTTCGCTGCGGTGCTTCCATCGCCGTGCTTCCTCCTCGCGGCTGTCCCTTCGATTCCCGCCCGACCCCACCGCACAGCACCTCACGCCTCCCCAACCTCGTCGGGCGCGTCCTGCGGGCTCCCTCCGGTCGCCCTCGTCGCGCCCGACTCCCTCGCGCGGTGCTGTTCGCGGTCGCCGTCGGCGACCGCTCACAGGCACGCGCCACCGCGCCC
>NZ_JAXRUU010000133.1:0-2125 GCF_034497445.1 Halorubrum sp. AD140 | reverse complement strand
TAGTAGTTGTCCTCGGTCTCCTTCACGCGGCGCTTGATCGTGATCTCGGAGACGTCGCCGACGTTCTCCGTACCGGCCGCGGAGACGACCTGCGACCGGTCGAGGGTGCCGTCCTCGTTGGAGAGCACGACCGTGACGGAGGCCTCGCTCGGCCCGCCCGCGGCCTCGCCGTCGTCGTGGCCGGGGTTGTAGATGAGGTCGGTGAGCTTCTGGGCGCGGATCCCGCGGGTGCGGGCCAGCCCGAGCGCGAACAACACCCCGTCGATGATGTTCGACTTCCCGGAGCCGTTCGGGCCAGTGACGACGGTGAAGTCCTCGTAGAAGGGGATCCTCGTCGTTCGTCCGAAGCTCTTGAACCCGTCCAGAACGACTTCAGTGATGTGCATGGGGTCTGACGACCGCTTACGCGACGATGATGTCGTCGCCCTCGCTCGACCCGCCGTCGTCGTCTTCGGCGGATTCCTCGGTCGCCGCGCCGGCGTCGGGCGTCGTCGCCGACTGCTCGGGGACGATGACGTCATCTCCCTCACCCGCGTCGCCCGCGGTCGTCGCCTCGCCTTCGGCGCCGTCGGACGACTCCTCGACCGACTCGAAGACGTCGACGTGGTCGTCGGAGTGGGTCGTCCGCTCGCCGCCGGCCGCCTCCGAGGCGTCGCCGGACCCGTCGCCAGTGGGCTCGCCGGTCGCGGCGTCCGCGGCCTCGGCACCGGCCGTCGCCGCGGCGGCCGCCTCCTCGACCGCGACCGACCGCTCGTCTTCCAACTGTCGGACGCGCTCTTTCATCTCGACGAGTTCTTCTGTGAGCCCGTTGACCGCCGCCTGTAGCTCCGCGACCTGTCGTTCGAGGTCCTCGACGCGGTTACTCATTATACACACGCATGCTCGCGCGACGCGTATAAATCTGCGTCAGACACATGTGTGACCAAACCGCACGATTCGGTCGCGGTCTGCCGAACGTTTCGGCCTTGTGAAACGTGTCAGACAACAGGAGAAGATACTTATACTGACCGGAGGTACCCCTTCTGTATGAGCAAGATCACCTTCCGGGCGGACGACGACCTCGTCGACCGGCTGGAAGCGTGTGACGCCTCCAAAAGCGAGGTGATGCGGGAGGCGCTCCGGACGCACCTCGACGGGGAGGCGTCCGACGCGTCCGACGCGTCGACCGGGAGCGTCGACGACGCCCTCGCGGACCGCGTCGACGATCTGATCGCGGAGCGGCTCGACGCCGCGCTCGACGAGTTAGCCGACAGCGACGACTCCCGCGCCGAGCCCGCGGAGAACGTCCTCCGGGCGTTCCGCGACGCCCTCGTCGAGACGTACGAGGACGCGCTCGGGTTCGGCGGCCCGGAGTCGGTGACCGAGAGCTGGGAGGACGTCTCGGTCGCCAACGACGACCGCCGCGACGACCTCACGCTGGCGTTCCTCCGTAACTACGAGGGGCGGGGGATCGACACCGAGACCGAGCTCGCCGTCCAGCTCGGGCGGGCGATAGACGAGGAGTACGAGCGCCGCTACCGGGACGGGGAGGCGACGACCCGCTCGGAGTCGCAGACGCTCGCGGCCGCCCGCTTCGTCGCGACGTGGATGGACGAGGGCGCGGAGTTCGGCCAGTACCCGGTGGTCTCCGTCCGGCGCGACGCCGGCACCGACGAGGTGTACGGCCGCGCGGAGCTGTACACCTGTATCCCGCGGAACGTCACGAGCGAGCTGTTCGACGAGGTGGCCGCCTCCGTCCTGATGAGCGCGACGCTGCGCCCGTTCGACGTGACGAAGGACGTGCTGGGGTTAGAGGACGTCGCCTCGATGGCCTACGAGATGGGGTACCCCGAGGCGAACCGTCGGACGTTCGCGGCCGACGTCCCGCCGCTTTTCGCCTCGGACCGCAACGACCCGGAGACGCAGGAGGCCGTGGGGTCGCTGCTCCGGGACGCGATCCGATTCACGCCCGGCAACACGCTCGCCTTCTTCCCCTCGTACGCCGAGGCCGAGCGCTACCACGAGCGGCTCGTCGGTGGAGGCGGCGGTGCGGCGGACGTTCCCGGTGGCCGAGGCGACGCCGACCTCGGTCCGGTCTATCTCGACGGGCCGGGCGAGGACGAGGAGCGGCTCCGCAGCGAGTTCG